>JALVEF010000019.1 GCA_027031185.1 Saprospiraceae bacterium | reverse complement strand
ACTTTTATATGAAAGATAGCTATGTGGACAGTATCTGGCAATGGATTTACGCCTCGCCCTTGCGGGAGAAAGCCGGATACCGGTACAGTGATTTGGGTTTTTATTTATTGGGTAAGGCGGTGGAGCATATCACGGGTCGACCGCTGAACGAATACGTGAAGGAGGAAATATATAAACCGCTCCAGCTGCGTAAGATGACGTATTTGCCGCTGAAGTGTTTGGATGGTAAGTGCTTGGTTCCCACGGAGCGGGACCGCTATTTCCGCAAGCGGGTCATCAAGGGGTACGTGCACGACATGGGTGCCGCGATGTTGGGTGGTGTTTCCGGTCATGCGGGTTTGTTTTCGGATAGTTATGATCTGGCGGTGTTGTTTCAGATGTACCTGAACGGGGGCACCTACGGGGGCGTGCGAGTGCTGTCGCCGGAGGTCATCCGGCATTTTGCGACACGGGTGCCGGGGGAGACGCGCCGGGGATTGGGATTTGATCTGAAAGAGTTGGCGCCGAATCCTCCGGCGCGGAAGGAGAATACCTCGCCATTGGCATCGGATGCTACTTTTGGTCATTTGGGTTTTACGGGTACGTGCGTGTGGGCGGATCCTGAGGAGGAGCTTGTGTATGTGTTTTTGTCCAACCGGACGTATCCGTCTATGCACAATTATAAGCTCAACAAAGAGAATATCCGCCCGCGGATACAGACGGTGATTTATCAGTCGCTGTTGGGATGGTGAGGCGGTGTCTGAGAGGGGAGGCGCCAATTGTGGCGATAGAATTTCCGCTTAAAGTTTTTTGTGGAGGCAGGAGAAGAGGTCATCGGCGGCCTTGACGGCGACGAGGGCGGTGATGATGTCACCGGGTTGGAAGATGGTGTCGCCGTGGGGCATAATCAGGTGGCCGTCGCGCTTGATGGAGACGAGGATGCAGTCTTTGGGCAGAGACTTGGCGATCTCCTTGATGCTCTTGCCAATGACGGGGTCGTTGGGGCCAAGAGGAATCTCGACAATTTCATTTTCGTCTTTGTGGTATTCTTTGATTTTGGCCTGTCGTTTTTTGAAGTCACTGCGTTTGGAGAGGGCGACGTTGTATGCTTTGAGGATGTTGCGTCGCTTGAGCAGGCCAACGAGTTTGTAAGGGTCTTCTCTATGGACGACGGGCATGGAAGCGATGCCGCGGGCGCTCATGCGGGGCAGGGCATCGCCGATGGCCTCATCGGGGTAGGTGACCAGCAGGTGGGGCCAGGTGGTGGCGATTTTTTGCACGGGCGTTTTTCGCGACAGGCCGCGGCGGATGGCATTTTCGATGTCGGTGAGGGTGACCAGGCCATATAATTTGTTGTCTTCGTCGAGGATGAGCAGGGTGCGGGTGTGTACGCGGGACAGGAGCTTGAGCGCGTAGCTGATGGGCGTGTTTTTTGTGATCACCTGATAGTCTTCGGTAAGCACTTCGGCGACGGATACGTTTTCGAGGATGTCCACGTCCTGGCCCCGCTTGATGCGGATGCCTCTTTTGAGTAGTTTGATGCTGTATATGGATTCGCCTTTCATCAGGCGCTGGCCGACGATGGTGGAGAGGACGACTACCAGCATCAGGGGGAGGATGATTTGGTAATCGCCGGTCAGCTCAAAGAGCATGATAAGTGCAGCCATCGGGGCCTTGGAGATACTGGAAAATACGGCCGCCATGCCGAGGAGGGCGTAGGCTCCGGGTGGTGCCGGCAATCCCGGGAAAAAATAGTTGCACAGGTATTGCATGAGGGTGCCGAGCATGGCGCCCATGAACAGGGACGGTGCGAAAATGCCACCGGAACCACCGGAACCGATGGTCAGGCCGGTGGTGAGCATCTTGAGTGCCAGCAGGCTCAGGGCCGCAATCAGCGTCAGCCGGCTGGCGAGGGCCATTTCGAGTGTCTCATAACCGACGCCGAAGAAGTGGGGGACGGTCCCCCATTGCAAGTCGGGGTGCAGGCCGGCGTACCAGTAGCCTATGATACCGACGAGGAGTCCGCCGATTCCCGTCTTTATCCACCCCGGCATACGCAGCCGGGAAAAACCGGCTTCCACCTTGTAAATGGTGCGGGTAAAGAGTACTCCAATGAAAGCACCGGCAATGGCCAACATGGCGTAGAAAACAAATTCCCAGTTGCTGTTCATCCGGTATTCAAAGGGAACGGCAAAGGACGGTGCATCGCCGAAGGCGATGCGACTGATCACACTGGCGGTCACGGCGGCGATGACGACGGAACTGAAATAGCGGACGTAAAACTGTCCGAGGATGACTTCGAGGGCAAAGATGACGCCGGCGATCGGGGTATTGAAGGCAGCGGCGATACCTCCGGCAGCCCCGCACGCCACCAAGTTGATGATGCGGTTTTCGGAAAGGTTGAGCAGTTGGCCGACGAGCGAGCCGATGGCCGAACCGATCTGCACGATGGGTCCTTCCCGTCCGGCGGATCCGCCGCTGCCGATGGTGATGGAGGATGCCAGGGTTTTGGCCAGGATGACGCGCGGGCGGATGATGCCTTTGTGCAGGGCGACACTCTCCATGACTTCGGGCACGCCGGCGCCGCGGGCTTCGTATGACCAATATTTGATGATTAGCCCCACGATCAGGCCTCCGATGGCCGGTGCAAAGATGATGTGCCAGTCGTGCGCCCAGGCCAGGTGCCGGGGTATCCATTCAAAGAGTGTATAAGAGATCCAGGAGATCAAATAGCGGAACAGGATCGCCCATGCGCCGGTGACGAGGCCCACAAAGAGTGTGGTGCTGAGGAAGAGAAACTCGGCGGACGGCTGCCATCTGGCGAGTAGCGCCTGTAGCTTTTTGGCGAGTTTTCCTGTTGACAGTGCCATTGGTTTGTATTCTGTTCGCCGCCGGGGCTGTTTTGCCGGTGCGCCGGTCTATTGCTTTACCGCAAAGGTAAATTTTTGTTTCAGAGAGAGGATGTTCAATTGAGAATGACTTTGTTGTACAAAAAAAGTAACTGTTTAGGTACCCGCTGTTTTTGCGCTAAAATGCCCTTTTTGCCCCTGTTTTTGCAAAAATTTTTCTCACGTAGCGCTGCTACGCATCGAAAATTTTTGCTTCAACAGGAACAAAAATGCCTATTTTATCCCTAAAAACAGGAGCACCCAAACAGTTACCATGGTTTAAAGCTCTTTATTCCACCGCGGCAGGCGGCCTAACACGTCATAGACACGCTGCATCAGTATGGCCTGAGCGTGGAGCGGAATTTCCCGATTGGCCGGATCAAAAGTGTTGTACCAATAGATATCCAGCGCTTCGATCTTCTCATCAATCATCCGCTGTTTCCAATACTTTTTCCGGGGTGGTTCGCCCGGTTCATGGCCGTTTACGATTTCATCATACAGGCCGCCTTTCCGGTGCTTGATGCGTCCGTTGCTTTGGAGTTTACCTGATGAGCCGATATAAACCAGGTCAATCCGGTGGTTTTTCAGTTCATAGACCAAAAAAACCCCGCTCTTGTTTGTTGGCGCATTGCACACATCCGCTAATTCCGTTTTAGGGGTCAAAAAGAAGTGATCGTTGTGTTTGTACTTTTTGAGCTCGTCAAACATCGCAAGTGGGTTTTGAGCCATCATGTACAGCGGCGAAAATGCTCGGAGCCGGCCGGCTGTATGGTAATCTCCGGCTAAGTTAGTAACTTTTAGGAAATTTAAAGTCCCTTTAGAACGGTACGACACAACGACAAAACCTTATAGGTTTGATTGGCTCGAAAACTCAGAAGGGTGGCAAATAACGAAATCATAAACTTCCGCCTTAGGTTAAGACTTTCTTTTTTATGGAGTATCTTTGCTACGACAAAATAAAACCATCAGGCTTCCAAAACCTTATAGGATTGAAGCTTCTACAAAACCTATAAGGTTTACAAAACCTTATAGGTTTAGGTTTTGAAATTTGAAATAAACAATGAAATGCCGCGCGACATTCGAAGTAGATACATTTTATCATATATTCAACCATGCTGTTGGAAATGAAGATCTTTTTCGCAATGACGAAAATTTTCATTATTTTCTAAAAAAATATTCTCAACACACCGGGAAGGTTTTCGACACGCACGCATATTGCTTAATGCCTAATCATTTCCATTTTCTAGTAAAAATAAAACCTTACGATGACTTAAAACAATTACCGAAGTTTTCTGATAATGTTCATAAGTTCGTAATGCAAAAATTGAGCAATTTGCTAAATGCTTATGCGAAAGCGTACAATGCTAAGTACAAAAGAAAAGGTGCTTTATTCTTGGATTCTACCAAACGGATTGCCATTATAGATGACGCCCATTTTGCGACCATTGTCAATTATATTCATCAAAACCCAGTCCATCATGGGTTTTGCAAAACAGTCGAAGAATGGAACTTTTCATCGTATAACGCCATTATATCAAAAAAACCAAGTAAAATACAGCGGGATTACATCCTAAATTGGTTTGGCGGAATAAAGAATTTTGTACAATTCCACAAAGACAACACTGTTGTTTTGCAAGATGAGTTGGAATTTTTAAAATAAATAAAACCCATTTGGTTTTCTCAAACCAAATTCAAACCTATAAGGTTTTCGAAAACCTTATAGGTTTGAATTTTCCACCCCACTCACCAAACAACAAATAATACACACCCGCCGGCAAGAAAGACACATCCACCCGGCCATCGGCCGGCAATCGAAACGAGCGGATCAAACGACCCGACACATCGAAAATCCGAATAGCGCGATACAGACCCGCGCCGCGGATAATCAATTCATCCCGAACGGGATTCGGAGAAACGAAAATCCGCTTCCCGACATCATCCAGGTGCACCGATGCAATATTGGAATAGATATGCCCGCCCGCCGGATCCACGTACTTCAACCGGTAATAAGAAATACCCGGCAGCGGCGCAGTATCTTGCAAACGAAAAAAACCACGCGATGCGACAGCATCGCAATCTTTTACTTCCATTAAGTCCGCCCAGTACCCGCCACGCACATCCGCCGTCCGCTGCACGAGAAAATATCCCCCGTTCATCTCGCCACGATATGGCCAGATCAGCTCGACAAATCCCCGGTGCGCAGTCGCCGTGAGCAGCCCGGCCGGCGCCACGGCCAATGGCTCCAAATATTCATACGCGCCCAGGTCATAACCGCTCCCCTGCGGACGCGTCGTGCCGTCAAAATCAAAACCGGGCGCTCCATCAGCCGTGCCCGCATCAATGCAGGGACTTTCTTTTTGTAAATGAAAATCACCGGAATCCCCATCCACAAACATCGGATTTGAAGAAATATTTCCCGCCCCGCCCGGCGCGGGAAATGCGTTGTCGTAAAAATCACAATATTCAAAATCAAAAGACAAGGTATAACCATTGAACTCAGCTTTCAAGTCCTGATAGCCGGACACAATGCAATTGATCATGGCATTGTCAAAATTATTTATTTCTACATTCACGAGCGTGCCGCCATTGTAAAACACACAATTGTAGAAAAAATTGGAATCTACTTGCGATGCCGGGTCCGCGTCATTGAAGTCAATGCCGAGCGTCACATCCGTCAAAATGCAATTGTTGAATACATTATGACGGCCACAATAATGCGTACCGCCGTCTTCGTCCGAGTCATGGAACATAAAGCCGCGCTTACAGCCCTGCACCGTACAATTATTAAATTGATTGTCGCTTGCGCCGTCCCGAACGACAAAGCCGGCCGTCTCTTGCGTGACACCGATGGCCACACAATTTTCAAATGTGTTGAATTTCGAGCCACGGTGCCTGACATAAAAGGACTCGCCCCGGAAATTCTTCGCCGTACAGGAGATGATTTGGTTGTACGCACAATCTCCCTTCATCCCTATGCCATGGCCGACATGGGGCAAGTCGCCGATGCGCTCCACATAGCAATCTCGCACCACATTA
>JALVEF010000018.1 GCA_027031185.1 Saprospiraceae bacterium | reverse complement strand
TTCCATCTCTGTGTCACGGACCTCGTCTTGTGCCGGCAGTAATAGCGGCAAACAGACCATCCAGGCCACGGAGGCAATAATCAACTTCTTAAAACCGTGCATACGCATCAGCCACACCATTGGTAACCCGCTGTAACTATTTTGGCACCCGCCGTTATTACGCTAAAACAGGGGCACCGAAATCGTGATGACAAACAATCCCTGTCCAACGCATTTTTGCAAAAAAGGCTGCATAAGCCGGTGCGTCGTTCCCGCATCCCACCGGTCAAACGCCGAATTTTTGCTAACATTGCACCCAAAACAGTCCGAAATGTACAGATTCATCCTGGCCCTCGCCGTTATCCTTACGCTTGCCCGCTGTCAAAACAACTCGCAAGAGGAAAGTGTTTCCGTAAACTACCAACCTATTCCCGTGCAATATCCCGAAACGAGAAAAGACACAACAGTCATAGACGATTATTTCGGCACCAAGGTGGCGGACCCCTACCGCTGGCTGGAGGACGACCATGCCCCGGAAGTAAAAGAATGGGTCAAGCGCCAAAACGAAGTCACCTTTGCCTACCTGGCAAAGATTCCTTTTCGCGACCGCGTCCGCGAGCGCCTGAAAGAGCTTTGGAACTATGCCAAATATTCCACACCGATCAAGGTGGCCAACAAATACTACTTTTTGAAAAACGACGGGCTGCAAAACCAGGCGGTCTTGTACGGTCAAAACAGCCTGGATGACGCGCCGCAGCTCATCCTGGACCCCAACAAATTTTCCGAAGATGGCACGGTGGCCATGAGTGATTTTGCCTTCTCGCGGGACGGAAGATATCTCGCCTACCAGGTCAGTGAAGGCGGTTCGGACTGGAATACCATCCTGGTCAAAGATCTCCAAACAGGCCGGACACTGCCGGACTCCGTCCGCTGGGTCAAGTTTTCATCCATTGCCTGGTTTAGGGACGGCTTCTTTTACAGCCGCTATCCGGAGCCGGCCAAAGAAGATGTCCTGAAAGGCAAAAACCAGTTCCATCAAGTCTATTTTCACAAGGTCAATACGCCGCAGGCCGAAGACCGGCTCATCTATGCCGACCGCAGCCACCCGGATTACAACTTTTATTGCATGACCACGGAAGATGAGCACTATTTGGCCTTGGCAGTAGCACAATCTACAAGCGGTAATGCACTGTATATCAAGGACTTGATGAAGGAAGATGCAGACTTTGTACCCGTCACCGAATCCTTTGAAGCGGACCTGTCCGTGGTGGACAATGCCGGCGATGAATTATACATCCTGACCAATGCGGATGCACCCAATCAACGCCTGATTCGCGTCAGTGCCACTGCGCCACAAAAGAAATATTGGCAGGAGGTCATCCCCGAGGCCAAGGATGTATTAAAATCCGTCGTCCTGGCGGGTGACAAAATCATCGGCCACTACCTGCACAATGCCTCCTCGCTGGTTAAGTTCTTTGACCGGAACGGGCACTATCAATCAGCCTTGTCGCTGCCCGGTATCGGTACGGTGAGCGCGCTGAGCGGCAAAAAAGATGATCCGGAGCTGTTTTATTCCTTTACCTCTTTTACGCATCCGACGACCATTTACCACATGGACCTTGCCAAAGGAAAAAGTGAAGTCTTCAAAAAACCCGAAATCAACTTTGATCCGGATGCCTATGTGACCAAGCAATTTTTCTACAAGAGCAAAGACGGCACACGCGTGCCCGTCTTTGTCACTCACAAAAAAGGCATGAAGCTGGACGGCAAGCGCCCGACTTTGTTGTACGGATACGGGGGCTTCAATATTTCCATTCTGCCCGCCTTTAGCCTGGTGCGCTCGCTGATCATGGAAAACGACGGCGTCTATGCCGTGGCCAACATCCGCGGCGGCGGAGAGTTTGGGCAAAAATGGCATTTGGCCGGCACCAAAGCCAACAAACAAAACGTCTTTGACGACTTCATCGCCGCCGCCGAGTTTCTCATCAAAAGCGGCTATACCAATCCGGACAAATTGGGTATTGAGGGCGGTTCCAACGGCGGCCTGCTGGTGGGGGCCTGCATGACCCAGCGCCCGGACTTGTTTAAGGTCGCCATCCCCCGCGTCGGTGTATTGGACATGTTGCGCTACCAGTACTTCACCATTGGGCGGGCCTGGGCCTATGACTACGGATTGAGTGAAAACAAAGCGGACTTTGCCTATTTGTACAAGTATTCCCCATTGCACAACGTGCGCGATGCCAAGTATCCGGCCACGCTCATCATGACAGGCGACCACGATGATCGCGTTGTCCCGGCACACTCATTCAAGTTTGCAGCCGCACTCCAAGAACATCAGAAAGGCGACAACCCCATCCTGATACGCATCGAGACCTCTGCCGGCCACGGGGCCGGCAAACCTACGAGTAAGCTCATTGACGAAAATGCCGATATGCTCTCTTTCTTCTTTTACAACACCAACAGCCACGTGAAATAGGCCGCCGATGCCCTGTCCCGCCATGATCATCTTTCTGTTCAAAATCGGCTTCCTGCCCGTCACGGTGTGGGACCTGCTGGACATCATCATCGTGGGCTACTTGATTTACCGGTTGTACAATTTGCTCAAGGGCACCATCGCGCTCAATATCCTGATCGGGGTGGTTTTTGTCTATGCCATCGGCTGGTTGACCAAGGCACTGAACATGGTCATCATGTCTGCCATCATCAACCACGTGGCCAATATCGGTGTGTTGGCTCTCATCATCATTTTCCAGCCGGAGATCCGGCGCTTCCTACTCTACCTGGGACAGACCACGCTCCACGGCCGGATGGACTTCCTGAAAAGATTCTTACAACCCGAGCTCGATGAAAAAAACAAGGCCCACGAGCGGCAAATCCGTGCCATCACTTCAGCTGCTTTTAAGATGGGGGCACGGCACATCGGGGCCCTCATCGTCATCGCCAACAAAAACAATGTCTCCGAACTGGCCCGTACGGGCAAGATCATCAATGCGCTCATCAGTGAAGAGTTATTGCTCAGTATCTTTTCTAAGGATAGTCCCTTGCACGACGGGGCTGTGTTGATACACAAATATCGCATCTACGCCACCGGTTGTGTCCTTCCCCTCTCCAACCGGCACGATTTGCCCCAAAAGTACGGGCTTCGACATCGCTCCGGCATTGGCTTGAGCGAGGCATCCAACATGGCTGTTATCATCGTCTCTGAAGAGACCGGCAGCATCACCTGGACCCAGGGCGGCAGATTCCACGAAGTGACATCCCGCAATGAATTGATCAATCTCCTCCGCAGCGTGTACTGATAAAAACGATAAGTAACTGTTTAGGTAGCCGCTGTCTGGGCGTTAAAATGCGCTTTTTGCGCCTGCCGGATCGTGCTTATCGAAATGCCAGCCGAACTGTCGAAGTGCGGGACAATTCAACAGCGGCAGTGTTTCACCCGCGAGGCTAATTTGCAATAGCCCTCTCAAATATCGCGATACCACCGCCGTACCAAATCATCCTCTGTCGTAGCACCCGAGACGTGGAAGAATTCATTTTTGTGCGGGTCATAGACATAGTCCCTGCCCCACTCGTCAATATTGGCGGACAGTGCCTCCAGCGCGTCGGCGATGTAGTGCATCTCCTCATTGGTCATCGTGGGATGAATGGACAGGCGCACCCAGCCGGGTTTTTGCGACAAATCACCGTGGCTGATGGACTCCACGATCCGTTTGGATTTTTGATAGGACACCTCCAACAAGTAATGCCCGTACGTACCTGCACACGAACAACCGCCCCGTGTCTGTATGCCAAACCGGTCATTGAGTATCTTGACCGCTAGATTGTAGTGGATATGCTCAAAATAAAAGGACAACACACCCAGTCGCTCGGGAATATGGTCTGCCAATAGATGGAGCTTGGGAATCGCCTTCATCCGGGGCCAAATAATGTCCAGCAATTCTCTTTCGCGCCGGAGAATATTTTCGATCCCCATCTCCTCCTTCAACTTGATAGACAGCGCGGTGCGCATCGTCTGCAAAAAACTTGGCGTGCCTCCGTCCTCGCGGGCCTCTATCTCCTCGATATACGAATGTTCGCCCCACGGATTGGTCCAATTGACGGTGCCCCCGCCCGGATTGTCCGGCACGCGATTTTTGTATAGGGCCGCCTTAAAAATCAGCACGCCGGCCGAGCCGGGTCCCCCAAGAAATTTATGTGGAGAGAAGTAAATCGCATCCAGCCGTTTCATTGGATCCGGCGGGTTCATGTCGATTTTGATATAGGGAGCCGAGCAGGCAAAATCCACAAAACACAAGCCCTCGTTTTCGTGCATAATGCGTGCGATCTCGTGGTACGGCGTGATGATGCCCGTCACATTGGAGCAGGAGGTGACCGCCGCGATTTTGGTGCGGTTGGGAAAGCGGGCTATCAGCCGTCTAAGATCATCCAGATCTACCCTGCCTTCGGGTGTGGCCCCGATCACATACACATCGGCCACCGTCTCGATCCAGGACGTCTGGTTGGAGTGATGCTCCATGTGTGTGACAAAGATGACCGGGCGGTCTTCTTTGGGCAAGTCAATCATGGCGCGAAAACGCTCGTGCAGTTTGAGTCCGAGAATACGCTGGAATTTGTTGACTACACCCGTCATCCCGGAATTGGACGAAATCAGCACATCAGACTCCAAGGCATTGACATGCCGCTTGATAATCTGCTTGGCATGGTGATAAGACTTGGTCATAGCCCGGCCGGTGACCGATGTCTCCGTGTGCGTATTGCCCACAAAGCGGCCGATTTCATAGCTGATGCGCCGCTCGATCGGTTCATAAAGCCGGCCGCTGGCTGTCCAGTCGGCATAGAGCAACTTCTGCGGCCCGTACGGCGTGACAAACTCTGCATTTCGCCCGATAATCAAATCGCGAAATGTAGAGAAGTAATCCTCCAGCGTTTTCGTCTGCTGTGTCTTCACTACCCCGATCGTTTTAGTGCGTGGTGGGATATTGGCAAAGATAATCCTATTTGGATAAATTACTAAAAAGTCCTGCTCCGGCAAAAAACGGTATAGCGGTTTAACGGTTTAATGGTTTAGCGGCCCCGCACTTACGGTTTGATGGTCCAAGGTACAGGGTCAAAGGTAAACGGACTCAACGCTTCGCGTTGATAGGGTAAGAACGGTTTAGCGGCCCCGCACTTACGGTTTGATGGTCCAAGGTACAGGGTCAAAGGTAAACGGACTCAACGCTTCGCGTTGATAGGGTAAGAACGGTTTAGCGGCCCCGCACTTACTTGCTTTGCCAGATTCTAGCTTTGGTCCTTCCGCTCAGGCTTTTTGTATGATGAAGGCCATTTACTCCGCACTAAGGGCAAGTAAGTGCGGGACGGTTTAGCGGTTCTACGGTTCTTCGATTCTACGATTCTTCGATTCTACGATTCTTCGGTTCTTCGGTTCTTCGATTCCTCAATTGATCGGGAGAGAATATGGTGTACACTCACGCCACGCATTTTTCAGAGTGGACTCAAAGATCAAAGGGCATACGCTATACGGCAGGAAGGGGCAAAACGCATCACAGCTCCACCTGAGCGTACTCCACGCGCCCAAAGGGTGCGTAAACTTCTCTTTAAATGCTACGGTCTTATCTCATCAAACCGGCTACTTTCTTGGTAGGTCTTGGCTGGAATTTGGCCAGCTCATGGTCAATTTTGACATACTCAAAGCGGATCTTGTACTTGGGGCTGATAGACTTGGCCACCGGCCCGATAATCATGCGGAGCAACTCTTCTACCTGCTTTTTGGACTTGTCGAAAATGTGGCTGTTGTAAGCATCCCGCCGGAAGGCTTCGCGGAGCGAGTTCATGTATTGGTTGAGGTCTTCTTTGCGCAGGGCACGCATCCAGCCCAGATCCAGTTTATCCACGCGGGGATAGACCTCATGCGAAAGGATGGTGGGCTCCGGCAGGCTGACCACAATTTCCTTGTTGCGTGGCTTTATCTGGATAGAAAAGTGACTTTGCAAGTCAAAGCCCACCTTCAGATTGGAGATAGCAGATATGGTCACATCCGTGGAGGATACATCGAAACCAAAGAGCTTGGCCGTGACCGTCTTATCAATGACCTTTTTGTCCTGCACTTCCATGACCGCCAATTCGGCAATATTCTTTTCTACCTTTTTTTTCAACACTTCCCCACTCTCCTTGAAGTCTGCCAGCGCTGCCTGCTGTTCCAGTCGCTCCATCATCGGGCCGATGGCCTCTTTGAGTGCCACGCCGCAGGGCGTCTCCATGTTCTTTTTGTCTTGCAGTATTTTGAATCCGCCGCGCTCGGCGATGGTACTAAACACCATATCGGCAAGATAACACGCATACTTGGATGATACTTCTTTGAAAAGCTTTACGGAGGCAGAAGCCTGGTTTTTGTACCAAATATTGTATAGCTTCGAGTCCGGTTTTTTCAATTGCAAAAACTCCCGCAAATATTGCTTTTTCAGATACGCGTGGTGTTTGTTGTATTCCAGTTCGACCTCTTTGCGCAATTCATCAGGCAAGTCCAGGCGGTTGGCCACGTGGCGCAGCACACGACGATTGATCAGCTGCACCAAGTGGTCAAACTGCCGGGGATATTTTTCCGGGTCTTTGAGGATGCGGATGACTTGCTCTTCGTCGAGGCCCACTTCAAAGTCGGCGGGCACAAAATTCAGCTTGGTGGCTTTGATATCCTTTCTTTTTTTGTCGTGAAGTTTTGCGCGCCTTGCGCGCATGGATTTAGAGCCGAAGGTGCGATATAGTATCACACCGGAAATGATCAATGTAGCTCCCACGATCAAAACGGGGGCGATTTGAGACATGAACTTTTTCATAATCCGTGTATTGGTGAAAAAAAACCGTACCGGACAGTTGTTTGACCGGCGCCGGCGTTTACAAGGAGTAAACATTACCCAAGAGGGCTTGGGTTGGGATATACCTAGGGACACATTGGTAACGAGACACAACCCGGCCGTGTGCTGCCGGCGCAGTTTTCCCCGCCGGCCGGGCGGGGAAAGCTTCCAGGGTTACGCACATAGCAGGAAAATGCGTCTTTCTCCGGGTTTGATGCATCTCATAGCATGCGCCGGCAGCCGGGATTGGCAAATATAAGCATTTCAGTGCATATATGCCCCTATCCCAACCATTTAACGGCCCAGGGGCAGAATAGTTGAGACAAAAGCTAACGGTTTAGGGGCTCCGGTTTTATCCCAAAAAACAGGGGCAAAAAGGGCATTTTAGCACAAAAACAGCGGGTACCTAAACAGTTACGAAAAAACTACGGAGCTGCCCAAAAGGACAGCTCCGTAAATATGCAGAAATGTTGAAAAGCTACAAGATCAAGGCAAGACAGTAATGCTCACCGACGGACGGTTGCCTGTGCCGCTGCCACTCCGGCGCGTCAGGCCGTTTTCGTTGATGATCAGTGCATCAATGACCACGTCGGTGGTGTCCTGTACCACCGGTACGGTGAAGCTCATGACCAACTCATCGGTCTGCGAATCCTCCTTGAAGTTTTCGATATAAGGAGACGAACCCGCCAAAACCGTATCAGGCTTGACGAAATAAAACTGAATCTCCTTGATCGGATCCACGGACCAAAAATCCAGATCCACGGTCACCTGGTCCCCCTGTGCATAAGCGTCTTTCTTATCCACGACACGGAAGCCCGAGATGACAGGATAGTGTTTGTTCTCCGTCTTGATATGATCGCCGACCCAGTCTGGCTCCTTATAGCAGCCCGGCAGCAAGGAAACGGCGACGGCAAAGGCCAGGAGTATGGGAAGTATTTGTTTCATGATTGGTGTTTTAACAGTTCAGACAAATCATTGATCGCGCCACATGACGGCATCCGGATCTTTCTTGGCCGCACTTGCATTATTGCCATTGCGATCAAACTCGGATTGGGGATAATCCATTCGTTGTAGCACACCGAGTCCGTACGGATCGCCGGGCACAAAGCCGGGGAATATGGCCGGGTCATAATGATGCCGACGCATATCCACCCACGCCTCTGTGGTCAGATACGTGGCAAAATACTTTTGCAGCATGATGTGTGACAGGTCAATATTGTCTGCACCGACGGCAATGAGCGAATCGGCCAAATACGCATCCATGTCGGCCTGATCCACTTCCATCATAGACATGTGCGCTGCGATACCGTCCAGGTAAGCTTGATAAGCCCGTGCCTTGTCACCGGCGGACAGGGCCGCCTCTGCTTCCAGGAATTTGGCTTCTGCGAAGCTGACCATCACGTTGGGTGCATCCTCGCGACTATGCCAGGTCGTCAGTGTAAAATCGGTATTGTACTCATCATCGGCTTCTACGGTCTTGCCGTTTAGCCCACCGATAGAGTCATTGGGCACCTGAGTGATGAGTGGCAGGCGGGGATCGCCGCCGGAGACGATGTTTTTCATCTGTTCGATGAGATAGTCACCTTGCGTAATGGACAAGTTGCCCGTGCGATTGGACAGCGCGATGTCGTGCCAATAATTTTTGTGCTCGGCACTGTACATCAGCTGAAAATTGTCCCCATTGGACGCAATACCCTGGTCCAGCTCACCCAGAATGGCATTGGCATCCATGCCCTTGTTGGACAAATGCATCATGTAACGCGCTTTCAGGGTGTGGGCGGTCTTGATCCATTTGTCAATGTCGCCGCCAAAAATCAAGTCATCGCTGCCGGGATTCAAAAGGGACTCATCGGCAGACAGGGCGGTAATGGCCTCATCCAGCAGGCGTTGGATTTGATTGTACAACTCCTGTTGACTGTCATATTTGGGAGTGAGCTCACCGGTACCCTTAAACGCTTCGCTATACGGCACATCTTCCCAGCAGTCGGTCAAGGCACCGAGATTGATGGCTTCCAGCACCTTGGCGACGCCCACGTAGTACGGCGACTGCGTACCGGCTTTCTCCTGGATGTTTTTGGCATCGTCTATGGCATTGAGATAAATCGTGGACCAGGCACCGGAAGAGCCAAGCCGTTCCGGATAGGAGCCCACATTGGCAATGTGTTGGGTGACGATGTTGCCTTGACGGGCCAGTAAGAACTGTGCATAGCTGGTCCGCTCAATGGAAGCCGGCAAGATAGCCGACACCGGCACATCGGTAGGTGCGTTCACGTTTTCGTTGACATCCAAAAATTCATCACAGGAGGACAAAACCAACGTGGACCACACCAAAACCAAAAGGAGATGATATATTTTCATCGTAATTTGTTTTTGTGGTGAGTTAGAAATTGAGATCCAGGCTCAACATATAGCCCTTGGTGGCCGGCGTTTTCAGCCCGGTATAACCGCGGATGCTGCTCGCGGAGCCCAGAAAATTGGTCTCCGGATCAAAGCCGCGGAAGGGCGTATTCAGGAATAAGTTGGTACCGGTCAGGCTGATGGTAGCGCCGGAAATGTACTTGGTCATGCGGAGCACCTTGGCCGGTATGCGGTAAGATACCGAGACTTTCCGGAGGCGTACCCAAGAGGCATCTTCCAGGATGATCTCGGCCGCATTGTTAAAGTAGCCGGAGCGATACACCGACTCGGGCTCCAAGACCGAATAATTGGTATTCGGCTCATATTCGCCGTTGCCATTCTCCACGACACCGTCCCAAACGACTTGCTCATAGCGGCGAATAGTGGAATACAGCACACCGTTGCGATAGCTGTTGCGGAAGCTCTTGTCATAGACATCGCCGCCTTTCTTCCATTCCAATAAGCCGCTGATGCGGAAGTTGCCGATATTGAAGCCGTTGGTCATCGAAAGGATGAAATCCGGCAAAGCGTTGCCCACGACCACGGTGGAGTCAAAATTCACCCGCGGCTTGCCATTTTTAATGATGAGATTGCCTTGGGGATCATACAAAAACTTCCAGCCGTACAGGTCGCCGATGCGGCCACCTTTGACATATTTGTAGTCAATGCGGTCGTCCACCAGGATAATGGCTTCTACATCATCGTGGATCTTATCCACAGTGCCTTTGTTGGCCGAGTAGTTGAAGTCCAGATCCCAGGACAGCGTTTTGTTCTGAATCGGTCGCGTATTCAAGACAAACTCAATACCGGTATTGGTGATAGCCCCGGCGTTGGTCAGATAGCGGGACAGGCCCGTGGTATTACTCAGCCGGACCGGCAAAATCAAATCCGTACTGTGGGACTTGTACCAGGTGAAATCAAAGCCCAGACGGTTGTGGAAAAACCGCATCTCGGCACCAAGTTCAATATTGGAGGTAAACTCCGGCTTCAGATTCGGGTCTCCTTCAAAGGAAGACAGCGTAAAGGCATTTTGACCATTGAATGGTAGGTCAAACAACGAAGCATACGTCCGTCCGATTTGGTGCGGACCTACATCGCGACCTACCACGGCATAAGAAGCCCGCAGCTTGGTGAAAGACACATAATCCGGCATATCCACAAACTCATCCGGAATAAAGGCAAAGCTGACGGATGGATAGAAGTAAGTATTGTTGGACTTGGGCAAGGTCGAGGACTTGTCCACCCGGCCGGTCAGATCCAAAAAGAGACCATCCTTGTAGCCGATATTGAGCATACCGAATACACCGACATTGCGGCGGCGGGAATACCTTTCACCGACGCTGATCTGGCTCGTACCGGACAAATGCTCAAAGGTCTTGACCGAGAAATTCTCACCACGCATCGTCAAAACGCTGCGGCGGTTGGACGTGATGGCATTGCCCAACGTCAGGCGCACATCCCAGTCTTCGTTGATGTCCACATTGTAGCCCAACAGCAAGTTGGAGTTGACCGCCTGAAACCCAATGGTATTGTCAATGATGAAGCCGTTGACTTTGGAGGACACGTCCAGACCGGGCGGTACCACACGCCGGCGGAAGTCACTGTACTGGTCAAGACCAATGACATACTCCAGGTTTAGTCTATCGGTAAAATCGTAGTTGAAGCCCACATTGCCGTTGATGCGGTTGACATTGTCCTTGTAGGTACTGAACTCGGCCAGATAGCGCGGGTTGTCAATAATACCGTCCGAATAGTCCTTCATCGTACCATCCGGATTGATGTAGTCATTGATGTCAAAGCTTGTCGTCATGTAGGACAGCGCACTCATAATGGACTTGTCGCCCACATGCGGGCGATTGCCCCCGGAATGCACATAATTGAACGTCCCGTTGACACTCAACTTGGGTGACACCTCCACATCGCCGCCGACGCGCACAGACGTCTTTGCCCAGGTGGAGAACGGGATGATTCCCTTCTGGTTGTAGTGACCGAATGAGGTGAAATAAGTGGCTTTGTCGCCGCCTCCCCGGATGCTTATGTTGTTGTCGGTGCGCAATCCGGTCTGGAAGAAGTCGGCAATCGGGTCAAAAACAGGCGTCTTGCCTTCATAGACCTTCGGCCCCAGCGTTTGGAAGCGGAGCGGTTTGCCATTGCTGCGGAAGCGCAGCCGGCCGTGACGACCTTCGCGGTACATAAACTGCAAACGCGGGCGCTTGCCCAATTCATCCCAGCCCACAGAGGAGGAAAAATCCACCTTGGCGCGCCCGGCGATGCCGCGCTTGGTAGTAATCACAATGACACCATCGGCGGCCTGACTGCCGTACAGCGCCGTGGCCGCAGCACCTTTCAAAATATTGACCGATTCGATATCAGCCGGGTTGATATCAGCCAGGCGATTGGTGGTAGCCCCCTGCTCGGCATCATTAAATGCATTGGAACCGATACTGGGGCGCATCTCGACGACCACGTTGTCGTTGCTGTACGGGATGCCATCCACAATCACCAGCGGAGATGAGGAGCCGAAGCTCTTGATGCCCCGGATGTTGATGCTCGAGCCGGCACCCGGAGCCCCACTACCCTGGAAAATCGTCACGCCGGGCACTTTGCCCTGCAAGGCATTGAGGACATTGGTCTCCCGCGCTGCTTCAATGTCGTCGGCAGATATTTCCGCCACACTATAACCAAGCGCTTTCTTTTCGCGGGAAATGCCATAGGCCGTCACCACCACATCATCAATCAATACGCCCTGATTGAGCGCCACATCAATGGTGGACTGTCCCTGTACGGGGACTTCTTTTTTGGAATAGCCTACATAGGAAAACTCCAACACATCCCCATCCTTGACCCGGATGCTGTAGTGACCATCCAAGTCGGTAAGTGTACCGGTCGTGGTCCCTTTGACCAGAACCGATACCCCGATCAGCGGCTCTCCTCCGGAGTCCGTGACCGTACCCGATACAATCCGTCCCTGCGCCCAGGCCGATACGGCACTGATCAGCACAAACAAGACGGAAAGCAGCGTAAGTCTTTCTTTCATGGTTGTTTGTTTTAAGTGATTGAATGAGTCCATTTGATTCAGAACAGTGTTCGTAACTGTTTAGGTACCCGCTGTTTTTGCGCTAAAATGCCCTTTTTGCCCCTGTTTTTGCAAAAATTTTCTCACGTAGCGCTGCTACGCATCGAAAATTTTCGCTTCAACAGGAACAAAAATGCCTATTTTATCCCTAAAAACAGGAGCACCTAAACAGTTACCTGTGTTCTATGGGGGGGGAGGCCCCGCCGTGTCCGGAAAAAGGCGGCGAATGACCATTTCACTGCCCAAATGTACGAAATATTCTCACCTGCAAGGCCTCCGGTCAAAGTTTTTTGTAACCTTTTCCGACGCTTCCTCTGCCCCTATCCCAGCGGCCAAGGCCGGGTGCCATCATGCGGTGAGTTCACTACGACAGGGCTGTGGGGAGAATGGAAGAAGCGAGGAAGGGAAGAATCGAGGAATCGAAGAAGGGAAGAATTGACAAGCCGGCGTATTCCGGAGTAAGTTCATTCAATCCACCTCCCGGCTTTTGACAAGCCCGGTTTGGCAGGCTTCGGCAGGCCCTTCGACAAGCCCACAGGCTCAGGGCATTGCTCAGGGCAAGCTCAGTGTAAAATATTTTTAATTTTTAATTTTTCGTAACTGTTTAGGTACCCGCTGTTTTTGCGCTAAAAACAGGAGCACCTAAACAGTTACAATTTTTCATTTTTAATTGACCTCGTTGGTCTTCGCTCCGGTTCCCAGCGATAGCCCTTGAGCTTGTAGTCTTCGGGATTGACGTCTTTCATAGGATACATTTCGCCCTTGGGGGTATCATAATAACGAATGCGCTGTATTTGGTTGTTTTTGAAGAAGATACGCATAGATGATGCTTCTACTTTATTGACCCCGATATAGCCCTTGCCGGTGTCTTCGGCAAAATAGACGGAGCGGGCATTCCCCTCAACGAAAGCCTGGCTTACCCGCCCTTTGTCAAAGAACACCGTTACATCCTTGCCCGCCACCTGGTCGAAAAGCACCAAATCGGTCGAGTGAATCATAAAGGAATTTTGGCGCATCCGGATGCGGCGGATGGTGTCGTCACGCGTGGAGATATACATCGTATCGGCAGAAAACTGGGTCGTGTCGGCCCAGGCCATCGGGTCATAGTAGAGGCGAAAGGTGGAGTCTGCCGTCGAAAAGCCCAGCGAATCGCACACCGCCTGCAAGTCGCGCTTATAGATGCGCACATGCCGGAAGGCGGCAAAATAACGCACCGTGTCTCCCGCTTCAGCATCAGCCGGCAGCGTATCCCGCCACGACAGCAGCGTATCACTGCGCATATATAGCGTATCTTCGTCCATGGCCTGCACCAGCAATGGCTCTCCGCCCCTTGCCAACAGATAATCCCGCCGCCTGTCAAAGTCCGCCGTATCACAATAGACGGCTATTCGTTGTACCGTATCCCGCCAGATGACACGCCCGCCCGCCGTACCTGTCCCGGCAGTTTTTTCATACGTCAGCCGGTCCGCTTCAATGATTTGCGGCGGATCACTGACCGTCACCCGCCCAATGCTCTCAAACCGCTTGGTGCGCGCATCATAGATCAGGTGCGAGCCCTTGATTTGGCTATCTCCGTCGTGCACGACGGCGTGACCGAGTAGCACGGTGACAGCCGAGTCATCCTTGTAGATGATCTTGTCGGCCGTAGCTTCTTTTGCTCCATCGCGAAACGCCGCATGACCGGTCAAGGTCACCGTTTCCAGCGCGCGCCGGTACGTCATGGTGTCCGCCCGCGCCGTTTGGCTGCCTTTGCGATACTGGGCATGCCGGCTAAATAGCGCATCGCCCGAGTTCAGGTCATAATACCCCGACTCACAGTAAATTTCCGCTCCACCCTGCCGGATCAGCGTCGGCGCCAGAAAAAAGGCCTTCCGGCTCACGGTGTGAAAAGCCAAGGTATCTGTGACCAGGCTAAACTTCGGGTTCCGGATGCGTACACTGTCCTTGAAATAGACCATGTCGTCAGAGACAAAATAGGTCCCCTTGCGGCTGTACAGACGGGAATCGCGATTCTTCAATACGCCTCCTGCCACATAAGACGCCCGTTTGGTCGCCAGATTGTAATCCAGGCGATGTGTGTGTAATTCCTGCAAATTGCGTTTTAGGATCACTTGCCCAAACAAGCGCGCTTGCCGGCTATTGCCGTCATATTGCAAACTATCCGCATAAATGGTCAGGCTATCCCCCTGTTGGATGCGCACATGGCCCGTGATGCGCGCAAAATTGTCCCGCAACACCGCCGTATCACACAGTAGAAAGACCGTATCCTGATGCAAAACGACATCGCCGGACAGCTTGCGGATCCGGGTCCCGTTGGTAAAGAAATTTTCCAGTGTCGCAGCCTTGTCCACCTCAATGTAGGACGGCGGCGGCAGCTCAGACCCCGCCTGCCCCTTAAGGGCAGGCAAACTCATCCAAAACAAGGCCGCCAGGGCCAACCCTCGTACCGTCCGGCGTCCATCCATATCACACGTCCGCGGAAAAAATCATCTGATACGGCCGGCGGATGGCCGTCTCCAGTTGGCCCAGCCCCACGGTGCGCGAGAAGCGGCTATGCTCCCGCCCGCCAAAATAAAGCAACAGCGTCGGAGCGGCAAATACGCGATTTTGGCCGGCGATATCCGGGTGCTGAATAGTATTGACCGTGTACATCTTCATCTCCGGAAACTTTTCGGCCAGCAGCTGCTCCGCCTTTTCCTCCAGGACATCGCAAGCGCCGCAGACATTGTTGGAAAAATAAAAAAGCACCGCATCTTCGCGAGTGGCGATCTCCCGAAAACGCTCCAGGGATTCTATGTTTTGCGCCATGACAGGTAGTTTTGTGCTCGCACTAAAACGGAATAACAAGGCGGCGAGTTGTCAGTCATCCACCAAAAATTGGGGCAAGTCCATGTATAGCACCCGTCGTTCCGCATCGGTCTCGATGCGGAACGCCTCCACCCAGGGGATGAGCACCGTTCCGCCGCCGCGCGATACGACCAGCAACTCATGCGCGCCATTGTCGGCGATATCTTCCACCGTACCGATCAGACCGAGCCGCTTGTCCTGCACGGTAAAACCAATATACCGGCCGGCGTCCGGTGTACGCGGCGCGCGCATGTCGGGCGGCAGATCCTGCAAACGCACGAAGACACTTCGCCCCGTCAACTCAAACGCCGCTGCGCGGCTGACGATGTCTTCCAGGCGGAGCAGCAGACCGGCCCCGTCCCGGGCAGTTTCCGCCACAAAATACGGCACATAGTCCCCATTCTCTGACAGGAAAATCACCTCTTCCGGCACATAGTCTTCAAACTCCGCGAAGCTTTTGAGCCGGATAAAGCCCGGGCGCCGGTGGGGACTGCCAAACTTGCCGATTGGGACAAATTCAGCCATGATCAGTTGTGTTCGATCAACACTTGGTCCAGGATGACGCCGGCTTCGGCCTTTTCTTCCCACGGCCCGTCGCAGGTGATGCACTGCGTATCCAGGATGCGCTGATGCCGCTCGACCAAACCGATGCCCCTGGCATATTTGGCCGTGGACTGCCGCAGTTCAATGAGCGTCTCAAAATCGGCCTCGACGACGTCAGCCGTCTCCAACAAGCCGAAAGGCGAGATAACTTCTTGTCCGATCCGCTCCACGCGATACGCCCAGGCCTTGTAAAAAGCCACGTGCTCATCACCGATCTGCACCTCCGTTTCCGCCGCGGGGAAGCCGGCATTGCCGTCCCACTTCTCTCCGACTTTGAGGGGAAATACCAGCTTGACAAAGCTCAAGTTATTTTCAGTTTGCACCGCCTTTAGGGCGGTGCGGGATGCCCACCACACCGCATCGGTCCGCCAGGTATCATCGTCCGCTCGCCGCCACTGGCGCAGGATGCGGTAGCGCGTGGTATCCGTACCGGTTGTCAGTTTTTCGACCACGGTCTCCCGCGCAAATCCGCTGACCGTGTCCGGCGCCTGATCCTTGTGAAAGATGACAGAATCCACGCGATAGAGCCGGTACTGCCCCACTTCCAGCGGGAAGAAATCATAGCCGTAGCTTGGTTCAAAGTCTTCTGTGGTATGGCTGGGGCGGCAGCCATACCACAGAAGACCGATGGCGAGGATAAAGACGAATGCTTTGATATGCCGGATATTTACCATTGTACTTTTTCTCGTGAGATGATGCCGCCGCCCAGCACGTCGTCCCCGTCATAAAATACGGCGGACTGGCCGGGCGCCACGCCCTTGACATTGGCCAGGAATTCGACGTCCACGGCATTGTCCCGCGGGCGCAAGATACTCAAAGTCCCCTTGTCTTGGTAGCGAATCATTGTGGTGGCTTCCGTTTCTTCTCCCAAATAAGGGATTTTTTGCCAGTTCACGTCGCGCACGCGCATGCCGTTGCGGATCAGGTCTTCCTGGCGGCCGATGACGACCGTATTGGTCTCCGGGATGATATCCACGACATAGGCCGGCACACCCAGAGCGATGCCCAGTCCCTTGCGCTGACCGATGGTGTAAAACGGATAGCCGGCGTGCGTGCCGAGTACGCGGCCTTCGGTATCCACAAATTGGCCACCGCTGACCCGCGCTTCCAGACCGGGAATCTGGCGCTTGAGAAAGCCGCGATAGTCATTGTCCGGCACAAAACAAATCTCGTAAGACTCGCCTTTTTTGGACAGTTCGGTATAGCCTTTGTCGGCAGCGATGGCCCGCACTTGTTCTTTGGTCAGGTCGGCCAGGGGAAAGAGCGTGCGCGCCAGCAATTCCTGCCGGAGGCCCCACAGCACATAACTCTGGTCTTTGCGCCGGTCAGCCGGGCGCGAGATGAAGTAGCGGCCGGCGTCGGACTTGATGCGCGCGTAGTGGCCCGTGGCGATGTAGTCGCAGTTCATTGCATCGGCCCGCCGGAGCAGAGCTTCCCATTTGATATGCGTATTGCACAGCACGCATGGATTGGGGGTACGTCCGGCCAGGTACTCGGACTTGAAATTGTCAATGACGTATGTACCGAACTCCTCCCGGATATCTATGACAAAATGCGGGAAGTCCAGGTCCACGGCCAAGGCGCGGGCATCATTGATGGAGTCCAACGAACAGCATCCCGTCTCCTTGGTGGCACCGCCCGAAGTGGCATAGTCCCAGGTCTTCATGGTGATACCGACAATGTCGTAGCCCTGTTCGGCCAACAACAAGGCCGTCACCGTGGAGTCAATGCCCCCGCTCATCGCCACCAATACGCGTTTTGCCATAGATAGATGCTTGTTCTTTCCTATAACAGTGCCCCCCTTTTTTGGTTTGCACCGGCGGGAATATCATTTTTGTCGCTTTCAACGCACTCCGACCGGGAGTGCCATTCACCGTCCCGCACTTACGGTTTGATGGTGCAAGGTCAAGGGGCCAGGGTCCAGGGGCCCGATTTGATAGGCTCAGCGACCAAAGGCCAACGGTATCACACCGGGGGGCACATCTCCGGTCAATAATTTGTGCACCAGTTTCGCTCCTACGGAGCTTGAATTTTCGGATGGACTGTTGGCTACAAAGGTTTCGTCCCTACGGGACGGCATTGGAGATTTAGTAAAATTCGACACCCGCATATCTCCGGTCATTAATTTGGAGTAACTGTTTTGAAAGCTCCGTAGGAGCAGCACCTTTGTAGTAGTGGCCGCTTCCAAATAATTTAGCTCCGTCAGGAGCGACACGGTTCATTCCAATCAGCGGTCAGAAGGAAAAATTTTGCCGGCGCCCGCCGGCAAAAGGCTAATCGGTGCTTCCTGGTAACTGTTTTGATCCCAAATCTCAAACCTATAAGGTTTTGGAAAGCTTATAGGTTTTGTCGTTCGTTAATATGGGCAGCAGTTTCGCTTTTGCTTTTTGTTCGGCAAAAGTTTTTCGCCTTGCCCTGCCTTGCTTTTAGGGGCTAAAGCCCCGGTTGTTTTTTGGCACTTTTGTCCGGCAATGCAATTAGTTACACAGGGTCGTATTGTCCCTACGGGACTACGGTGCTTTTGCGCGGGATTCATTTTCAAATCTGAAATCTGAAATTCTGTTCATCCCCAAAACCAATCGCTTTGAGTAAACCTCGCTTCCCGGACAAGTAAGCGTGGGGCAATTCGTAATTGAGGAAGAAAGGATTATCTTTGCCACACATACTACATACTAAAAGCTGCCCACGCGATGTCCCGCTTCGTACACCTGCACGCCCACACG
>JALVEF010000017.1 GCA_027031185.1 Saprospiraceae bacterium | reverse complement strand
CTACCCTTTTTCTCTTCCGCTACTAACTGGTAATGACTCATTTCAGGTCTTTTTCCTTACCTTTTTGGTTTGGAGACGCAAAGATACACCTTTTTCTTCAATCGCACACGCAAAAATGCGCTTTTAATAGGACTGGCGTACGGGACAAGGGCAACGGCACCCACCAGGCAAAGCCAGTACGCGCGAGACCACTCACAACTCAATTCGCAATCGAATAGCGCCCCATTTTGACCTAAGGATTCTCCTGGAATAAAGCCGAAATAGACCTTTGCTCGTGGATATTGCGCATCGCGCGAGAGAAGAGTTTGGCCGAAGACAGACGCAATATTTTGGGCGATTCTTTGCGCGCAGGCACCGTATCCGTCACAACGACCTGCTGCAGCGCCGACTGCTCAATCACCTCATACGCCCGGCCTGACAAAACCGCATGCGTACATATCGCCTTAACGCTCGAAGCGCCCGCATCCATAAATGCCTCCGCCGCCCGGGCTAACGTTCCGGCCGTATCCACCAAGTCATCCACCAGGATGACATCCTTTCCTTTCACATCGCCTATGACCTGCATAGAGGCCACCTCATTGGCACGTACGCGATGCTTATCACACACAGCCAAGGCCGTCTCAAAATAGCGCGAATAGAAGCGCGCGCGCATGATACTGCCCGCATCCGGCGAAGCAAATACCACATTGGTCAGATCCAGACCTTTCAAATACGGCAAGAAGATGGCCCGGCTCTTTAAGTGATCTACGGGAATATCAAAAAAGCCTTGTATTTGATCGGCATGGAAATCCAAAGTCATGATGCGGTCCACACCTGCCGCCTGCAAAATATTCGCGATCAGCTTGGCGGAAATCGGCACCCGGGACTTATCTTTTCTGTCCTGGCGCGCATACCCGAAATACGGCATCACAGCTGTAATATATCCCGCCGACGCACGCTTGGCCGCATCTATCATGAGCAACAATTCCAGCAAATTGTCTGCCGGAGACACAGTGGATTGGATGATAAAGACGTAGGCACCACGAACCGATTCATGAAATATCGGCTGCATCTCACCGTCGCTAAACTGCAACAACTCCTGGTCCCCTAACTCCTGTCCGAAATAATCCGCTATCTCTCCCGCCAACTTGGCCGTGACGCGACCGGTGAATAACTTAACTCGGGTAAGCGGCAACATAGTAGGCAGTAACGTTTACCACAAAGGTAATAAATTTACTTTTGTCCGTTTGACTTTTGGGATTTTGTCTCATCCGCCGGGACGGGGCCGTTAAAAATAGCGCACGTGGACGAGCTTGGCCTCCTGATAGTTGAAGTCATATCCGAGCATCAGCTCAATACTACCGTCGGATACCGTCCGAATATTCGTCAGAGAATAGTCATAAGCCGCACCGATCCGGAAACCATGCCGCAATTGGACGGAAGTCCAAATGTCGGCAGAATCATAGCTGCTGGTATTGTTTGTAAACTTCTCCACCGATGAGCGGAAGGAGACGCCCAGCCAGAATGTATCATAAAAGAGCGCGCCCAAATCCACGTCAAACTCAACCGGCGCGCCTACTTTGTAGTTGGACGAACCACTCGTCGAGAAGATATTCACCGCCTTGAGAAGTAGCGATGGCTTGAGAACAATCATATCGCCGGCAACCGGAATGGCACCGCCAAGACTGTAATAATAGTGCCGATACAAACGCGCCACACCGCCCTTGGCCGTATTACCCGACTCCGAAAGCCGGGACTCCAGAATACCCGGCGTCGCAAATCCGGTATAAAAACGGTCAGAATAATAGTAGATGCCCGCTCCAAAATTAGGCAGCCACTTGGATTCATTGCCATTGGCAAAAGCATCATCTATCTCACGCGGATCCTTGTAGCGCAGTTTATCCCAGTCCGCCCGCCAGTTGAGCAGGCCGCCTTGCAGCGCAAAATTCAACTTGCCGGAACCAAAATCAATGTGATAACTGTATATACCGTTGACAACAGTGGATGCAGTCGGACCGATTTTGTCATTGATCAGCGACAAGCCGACCGCCACACGCGGCTTGATGGGCGAATGCACACTCAGCGTTTGGGTGACGGGCGCACCCTCAAAACCCAGCCATTGGTTGCGGTACAGCGCATTGATCGAAAGCGCACCTCGCGATCCCGCATAGGCCGGATTAAATGCCAAAGTATTGAACATATACTTGGTAAACATGCTCTGCTGCTGGCCATACAGCGGCAGACTCAATGCCGTCATTACAATCAAAAGTACTTTTCGCAAGTTCATTGGTCTTTTTTCTTGAGTGCTTATCTGCTTATCTGAATATACCCTCTATAAATTTTGCCATTGCCGTTGTGCAACATGATGACATAGTAATACGTCCCCACCGGCAAGGGATTTCCGGCCCAAAAGCCGTCCCAGGCGTCGTCATTGCTGTATCCACGACGAGAAAACACCTCATTGCCCCATCTATTGAATACGTGCACCTCATTATTGGGGTATTTGTCTATGTCCTGTATGTACAAATAATCATTCACGCCGTCTCCATTGGGAGAAAGGGCTGAGAACACGTCGATCTCCATACAGTCCAAATCAAAGTATATTACTGCATTATCCGTGCCATTTTTGTTGGCAATGCGATATACCAGTGAATCCCGCACCTGGCACACACCACGATCCGGCTGATAGTGGATACTCAATTGGTCTAAATTGACCACTGCCGTCCCTTTCAGCGGTGGCTGAACAATAACAAATTCGGTCAATGTCCCGTTTAGAATGTCATTTTCCAGCGGGAAGATAGTTGCCGGCGTATTGTACACCACACGATAATTATCATCCACCGCCAACGGGGCCTGCGTGGTATCCTCTACCACTGTCACTGCCACGACCGCCGTATCACAAAAGACCGGATCACAAAAGGCCAGACACAGCGTATCCTGTCCATAGTCTAAGGCGGTGATTTTCATGCACTGCGTGGTCGTGCTCAAATCAAAGAAAGCAATCCCCTGCTTATCCGGGCAAATCGTGGACAAAAAGTCCACATCACCGGGCAGCTCACTCACATCCAGACAAATCAACGTATCATGCCCGATGACCAATTCCACATCCAGCGTATCGGGGCGCGGCACGTCACTTTCGATGATGAAAACCGTCGTATCACAATAGCCGTAACTGTCACAGACAGCCAGACAAACCGTCTCCTCCCCCACATCAGTGCCCGTCACCTGCACACAGGCAGGGCTGCCGGTAGCCTGTACATCCAGCACCGAGCCGGAAAGCCCCGAACACAAGTTGGTAGATGACACAACCTGCCCTACAAACAAACTCGTATCCACACACAGCTCTTTGGTGGTCGTTTTGGTGACAAAGCCATGTATCGTATCCGGCCGGGGCAAGACCTGCACCACCACATAAGTCACCTCACAGTCTCCCGTATCGTCACACAGGTTGACACACAGTGTGTCCTTGCCATATTTCAAGCCCTCAATATGCGCACAAAAATCCGGAAAGGAGAAATCATGCGACACCAGCGACTGGCCAAAGGACTGACACAACTCCTGCACAAAGATCGGATTGCCGCTCAGCATAGACTGGTCCGGACACACGATTATCTCATCATGCTCATACAGTACGGTATCTATTACAGCGTCGGGCGGCGGTACACAATAGACAAAAAACTGGACCGTATCAGCACAGCCCGTCGCATTGTCCGTAACGATCAACGTATGCCCGCCCGGTGACAGGCTGATTTCTGTGCCTCCGTTCGCACAATAATCATACGACCCGTTATACAGCGCCCAATTGTCCCGGATCGTAAAGTTTGGCAACGCCTCCGGTGGGATGTTGAGACAGATAAATGCCGTATCCTGCCCACAGATCCCCCCGAAAACCGTATCCGGCCCTGTATAATATTCCGGGCATGGTGTACACGCTATTTCCGCATACAGCGTATCCACACAACCCGTATTTTGCTCCGTCACATAAATATCATGACTGCCCACCGGAAAGACCAACTGAATCCCCTGCTCCACGGGCATCACTTGCAAAGTCAGAATCGTCGAAAGCCCGGTACTCCCATCTACGATCAGTATGTCTCCATAGTCACCCACAGGGTGACTGATCACTAACTTATTGCTGTCCAGTTGCCAGCCACTAAACGGATCCCAAGCCTGCAAGCTATCCAATAGTACATCAAACGTGGAGAAGGTGGTGTTCCGGGCCTGGCCGTTGAAGGTGCCGATCACCGTATGCAAACCGGGCCCCACCACACTCAAATCGTAGTAATACATCGTATCGGCACCGCAGGCCACCGCACTACCCGTATAACTCGCCCCATTATCTACAAACACATAACCAAATGCATTGGAGGCCGGCAAGTCAAAACAGACCGGCAAACCCAGGTCACACTGCCCCGTCTCCAAAAACAGAGAGTCTTGCGCAATCAAATCGCGCGCTTGATTTTCCATTTCGAACTGCAGCACATCACTGCACCCATATTCCTGATCAACGACAACCAACGTATAGTCTCCCGGCAATAAGTTCTCCTTTTCCTCAAAATTGCCCCAAGTATAAGCATAGTGACCGCTACCACCCGTTACCGACACTTTGGCGTGGCCATTGGGCTGTCCGCAAATGGGGTGATTGATGATTTCCAGAGAAGCATCCATGGGATCTGCCCGTTCGATTTCTACCGCCAACATACTAAAACATCCCGATGCGGAATCCGTGGCCTTGATGGCATACACCGTATCGGTCAGACTGGAGCGCACATAGCTTGTCGAACCATTTTCCCACAGATAATCCAGGTCGGTAGGCGACAAACGCAAAAAGCCATTCACCGCTGAACAAATCGTCGGCGCTATGGAATCAATGGTCACCACAGGGCCGTCGGCATTGGTCACGACAATAGTCTTGGAAACCGCACACGCCTCATCCCCATACTCACTGACCGTCACATAATATGCACCCGCCTCTATGTCTGACACGAGCGCCGAATGCCCCACATCCGGCGACCAGTCAAAGCGGAAACCCGTCGTATCCTGCGAGAACAACAGCTGAATCTGTCCATCCGTCTGGCCGCAATGAGCGTCCGTTACCAACACCTCCGGTTGGGGCAGATTACAAGTGGTACACTTGTTGATCAAAACGGTGGCACCTACCATATCCAGACCGGCACAAATTAATCCGCCACCTTGTATCAACTGCAAGTTCACATCAAACACCGTGGTCTGCCCGGTATGGATCGAATCCAATACAAAAGTGGTGGGGTCGTAAATGAAGCTGTGAATGACAAACTCACCGGAGCCGGCAATAACAAACTCCGGTACCGTGTTGACCTGTTTTATCACGCCCGTCGAGGCCTTGGCCAGCAAATAGCGCACCTCATAGCCGGCGGGCACTACGGCATCCCCGCCCGGTGTCGCCGAAATCACCATATTGGGCTTTTGGTCACATATATCCGTGCTGTCCGCCGTGAGTGTACCTGCATACACATCGCATCCGCATATATCAGGTACATTAATCGCCTGCACCGCCTGACATCCGTGACCGTCCGTGATGGTCACCGAATACGCCCCCGCCGCAACAGACATTCTGTCCTCCGGATTGTTGCTGCCGCTCAAATCCGCCCAATCATAGCTATAGCCGCCTTCTCCGCCACTGACAATCAGGTCAATACTGCCCGCCTGATCACAAGTCACCGGCTGGACAGACGAATACACATCCAGTGCCAGGGGCGATTTGACATAAAAACAGCCTTGACCCGCAATACAGCCATTGGCATCTTTCACAATGATGCAGTGGGGGCCGACATAAAGAGAGCCATTGGTCACGAGGCTGTCCGCGTGGTCCCGGATTTCAATAGTGGCAGGCCCTACAAAACCGGGTGCATAGCTCACGTCAAAATCCACCATCCCGTCATTGGCACCGGCACAAGTCGTGAATACCG
>JALVEF010000016.1 GCA_027031185.1 Saprospiraceae bacterium | reverse complement strand
TGTAACTGTTTAGGTACCCGCTGTTTTTGCGCTAAAATGCCCTTTTTGCACCTACCTTTGCAAAAATTTTCTCACGTAGCGCTGCTACGCATCAAAAATTTTCGCTTCAACAGGAACAAAAATGCCTATTTTATCCCTAAAAACAGGAGCACCTAAACAGTTACGTCAAAATTATGTGGTATCGGTGTGATTGTAAACTCCGATTGTGTATTCGGTGGATTTTATTGAGTATTTGGTACATATCCGGGCTATTTTGACGCCCGGTGCCGGGAGAAATGCCTCGGCTTATGTGGATAATTTTGGTCGGGGGGCCGAAAACTCTTTACTTTGTGTCTGATATGCGTATGATTCTGCTTTTTTGTTGTTGGGTCGTACTGTTATGGCCCGGATGCAGGACCGGACCGGAGCCGGCGGCTCTAAGTGGGCCTTCTTTCCGGTTTGATACGAAATCCCGCCTGAGTTTTACCACGCTTCACGGTAACTTTACCCTCGTTCCTGTCGTCTGTGACAGTTGCGATACTGCCAATGTGGAGACACCACAGACAATGGCCGGCAAGCCGGGATTACTTTACAAATGGGAATTGTCCTGTGAGCCCGGTTATTGGGGCCTGCTGGTCAACAAGACGGACAAGCACATATTTGTGCCTGCCGGCACGACTTTATTGCTCCAAAACCAGGATAAGCCCAAGTCAGGTAAAACCATTTTCCTGGATGCGCCCACCTATTTACCGCCCAAGCGCATCCGGGATGTCTATATCGGTCGTGAAATGGATATGATACCGGGGATGGTTGGCGCAGCGCAGACATTTACCGGCTTGTCCGCACTTCACTATCCCAAGGCTTTTTATTATGCAGGAGATCAAGGCCCCGGTGAGCTGGAAATGCAGCTGTTTTTATTGTTGGAAGCGTATTTGAAGGGATTGTCGGAGCCGCAAGAAATGCCCATCTCACTACCCGATGAGCTGTTGGAAAATATAAGTCCCGATTTTATAGAGTTTTTGGACACTTGGGAAGAGCAAGAAAAGAGGCTAACGGCACTGGCTTCTCTGCCGAATTTTTGCGGCTATGCACTTTTTGCAACTTCCGACGACTCTTTTCCGCCTCAGGTTCACTTGATTGAAGGAGATATTTACGCTAATCCGGTTGCTTTCCGTCGCGAGTGGCCCGTCATCCGGCAGACGATTTTTGTGATGGTCGGAGTGGATCCTCCCAGTGGCACCGTCGCCGAGACTTCTTATGCTGATATTGACTTGGCTCATTTGCTCTCCCGCCTGGAAAAAGACATCAATCAAAAATGGAAAAATCCCCGCTCGTTTGAGCACGGTGAGATACATGTATATGAGATAGACCACAAGCCCGTACAGTTGGCAATCTGGTAAAACCTCGCCCGCCGCCGGCGGGCAAACTTTTCTTTCTTTGATAGTAACTGTTTAAGTGCTCCTGTTTTAGGGGCAAAAAGGCCAATTTAGCGCAAAAATAGCGGGTACCTAAACAGTTACCTTTGATATACGCTGGCGATATACGACGGCACGATGGCTTCCCAATTGGCGATGAATGCCTATCTTACACCCCAAAAGAAAGTTTATGGGAGCGAAAAAACGACTCAGTCTGCATTGGAAGATTTTGATAGGTATGCTGCTGGGCTTGATGGTGGGCGTTTTGGCGGTGCGCCTGGACATGGGCCGGTGGGTGCAGGATTGGATCAAGCCTTTCGGCAAGATCTTTATCAATATGCTGAAGCTGATCGCTATGCCGCTGATTATAGCATCTCTGATCAAGGGCGTCAGTGACCTGCAAGACATTGCCAAGCTCTCCAAAATGGGCCTTCGTACGATCGTGCTGTACATTTTCACCACGGTGACGGCCGTGAGTCTCGGCTTGGTCCTGGTCAATACGATCCGGCCAGGTACCGGTATCTCGGAAACTACGCGCCACAACCTGCTCTCCCGCTATGCCGGCGATGCGACGCTGCGCATCGAAGCGGCCAAAAAACAGCGCGCCCGCGGACCGTTGCAGCCGCTGGTGGACATCGTGCCCGACAACTTTTTCCATGCGGCGTCTTCCAATCGCAATATGCTCCAGGTCATCTTCTTTGCTGTCTTTTTCGGTATCGGCCTGATACTCATCCCGCCCGAAAAGGCACAGGTGCTCAAAGATTTTTTCGATGGACTCAACGAAGTCATACTGAAGCTGGTGGACCTGATCATGCTGACCGCTCCTTTCGGGGTCTTTGCCCTGCTGGCCGGCCTGGTGGTGGATGCGCCCAGTGTGGAACTGTTCAAAGCCCTGTTGAGTTATAGCGTGGTGGTGGTCTTGGGGCTGGCTGTTTTAGTGGTCTTTTTCTATCCCACTTTGGTGCGTCTGTTTACCGGGCGTTCACCTGGATTTTTCTTCAAAGGTATCGGCCCGGCGCAGCTGTTGGCTTTTTCCACCTCATCAAGTGCGGCCACGCTGCCCGTCACGATGGAGCGTGTGGAAGAGCATCTCGGGGTGGACGATGAAGTGGCCGGCTTTGTCTTGCCCATAGGTGCCACGATCAACATGGACGGCACCAGCCTGTATCAGGCGGTGGCTGCCGTATTCATCGCGCAGGTCATGGGGATTCACCTGGGCTTGAGTGAGCAACTGGGCATCATCGCCACGGCCACGTTGGCATCCATCGGTTCGGCGGCGGTACCCGGAGCCGGTATGGTCATGCTGGTCATCGTGCTCAATGCGGCCGGCATCCCCGAAGCCGGCCTGGCGCTAATCTTTGCAGTGGATCGGCCGCTGGATATGATGCGTACCGTGGCCAATGTCACGGGAGACGCCACGGTGTCCATGCTCGTCGCCAAGAGTGTCGGCAAGCTGGGCCGGCCCAAGGTCAAAGAATGGGATGACTTCATCGAATGAGTACACTCGACTTTGCGTCTAATTCAACTTTCGGCCGTTTTGTATGTATGGTAACTGTTTGGGGGCTCCAGTGGGTACCTAAACAGTTACGTAAGTTTTAAGTTTTCGCGGCGTTGCCGCGAGAGGTGGCTTGGCTGCCCCCGTCAGGCTCAACACAAAGACTTATGCTGGATGTCCGCGACATATACATAAAGTATGGTGACCGGGTCTTGATGGACCATATCTCCTTTACTGCCGGGCCGGGCGAGAAGATCGGCTTGGCCGGACGCAACGGCGCCGGCAAATCCACACTGCTCAAAGTGATTGCCGGGGAAGTCACGCCCGACAAGGGCAAGCTGCGTATGCCCAATGACTTCACGATCGGATACCTGCATCAGGATATTGTGCTTAGTGAAGATCGCACGGTCATGGATGAAGCGCTCACGGCCTTTGATCACATCCGTCAAATTGAGCAGCAGCTCAAAGATGTCGAGCATCAACTCGAGACGCGCTCCGACTACGAAAGCGCTGCCTATACCAGGCTGATCGAAGAAATGACCCATCTCAACGACCGCCTGGCCCACTTCGGGGATTTGTCTCAGGCCCGGGCCCGGGCCGAACGCGTGTTGAAAGGACTGGGCTTTTCCGCAGACAGTCTCCAAAAGCCCGTCGCCCTGCTGTCGGGCGGATGGAAAATGCGTGTCGAACTGGCCAAAATCCTGCTCCGCCGGCCCGATGTGCTGCTCCTGGACGAGCCGACCAACCACCTGGATATCGAAGCCATTATTTGGTTTGAGTCGTATCTCAAGGACTTTGCCGGTACGGTACTGCTCATCTCCCACGACGTGCGGCTCCTGGACAATGTGACCAACCGGACGCTCGAGCTGGAGCTGGGCAAGCTGTACGACTACAAAGCCGGTTATACAAAATACCTTTCTCTGCGGGAAGAGCGCCGCCAACAACTCCGCGCCGCCTGGGTCAATCAGCAAAAGGTCATCAAAGAAAAGGAGCGCGTCATCGAACGATTCCGTGCCAAAGCCAACAAGGCCAAAATGGCCCAGTCCATGATGAAGCAGCTCCAGCGGATGGAAAAAATCGAACTCGACGATGTCTCCGTTAAGTCTATGCGCGTGCGCTTTCCCGAACCGCCCCGCTCCGGAGATGATGTGCTCTTTGTGGAGCAGGTTTCCATGCATTTTGGCCATTTGAAGGTCTTTGACGATGTGCACTTTGATGTCAAACGGGGGGAAAAGATCGCCTTTGTCGGTCAAAATGGACGGGGCAAGACAACCTTGGCCCGGATCATCGCCGGCGAATTGGAGCCGACCGCCGGACGCGTACGCATCGGACACAACGTGCACATTGGTTATTTTGCCCAGGATCAGGACCGGATACTCGATAAAGATCTTACCCTGTTGCAGACCTTGGAAGCCGCCTCGCCTCCCGAAATGCGGCCCCGGCTTCGTGCCCTGCTGGGGGCTTTCCTGTTTTCCGGCGACGAGGTGGACAAAAAAGTGGCCGTCTTGTCCGGTGGCGAACGAATGCGTCTCTCGCTGGCCGTGCTGATGCTCCATCCCGCCAACCTGCTCATCCTGGACGAACCGACCAACCACCTGGACGTGATCTCCAAACAGGTGCTCAAACAGGCCTTGGCTGACTATACCGGCACCTTGATTCTTGTCTCCCACGACCGGGACTTTCTCGACGGGCTGACAGAGCGCACAATTGAGTTTAGAGACGGCCGCATCAAGGAATATCTGGGCGATATCAACTACTTCCTGGAAAAACGCCGCACAGAGGACTTCCGGCAGATCGAACAATCCTACCCGCAGTTGCGCCCAAAGGACCGAAAGCCCGTAAGAGATAGTCGCCAACAGCAAAAACTGGAGCGCACCATCAAGCAAATCGAGAAAAAAATCGCCGCACTGGAGACAGAAACCGGCGATTTGGAGAACCAAATCGCCGCGCCGGACTTTTATGCTCGCCCCGATGCCCAAAAAGTGCTGGATCGGCATGCAGAACTGAAAGCACAGCTGCAACGCGCGATGGCAGACTGGGAAGATGCCGTCTCCAAACTTTGAGATCAACTACTTACAACACCAACAGTCTATGAAAACGCTCATTCTATCCTCATCGCTCTCGGCGCATTCGCGGTCCTATTTGTTGTGCCGGGCTGTGGCCGATGCCTTAAAGGACCGTGCCGAAATTGATTTTGTGGATTTGCGGGAATACGAACTGGCTCCTTACCACCGGGGAAAGACGGAAGACATGCGCCGGCTTTCCAGGCAGGTGGCTGCTGCCGATAATTACGTCCTGGGCATGGCCGTCTATGACTACTCTGTCAATGACAGTCTGAAAATCGTGCTTGACAACTGTTTTAGCGGGGTGGAAGGCAAGTTTTTCGGCATTGTATGTGCAGCAGGCGGCCTGCGCTCCTATCTGTCCACCATGCACCTGACGCAGATCTGCATGAACGAATGGCGCATGATACAGTTGCCGCGTGTCATCTATGCCACCGGGGCGGATTTTGACGGTGATACCATCTGCAATGAAGACCTGTTGCAAAGAATTCATACTTTTGCCGGGGAATTTCATTCCATTGGCAAAAAACTATTGAGCTAGTCACGCATGAAGAGAAAGATTTACTTCCTGGCTACCTGTTCGACTTCTCATCGCATCATGAATGAGTTGGACCTGGATAGTTTCGATTTTGATCAGCAAGACATCAAAACCGAACCGGTCACGCCCGCTCAGCTGGACGAGATGAAGGCGCTGGCCGGATCTTATGAAGCTCTGTTTAGCCGTCGGGCCGTCAAATACAAGACGCTTAGACTCAAGGATAAGGCCCTGACAGAGGCTGATTATCGCCGGCTTATTTTGGAAGAATATACTTTTCTGAAAAGGCCCGTCATCATTATGGGTGATCAAATCTTTATCGGTAGTGCTGCCAAAACCATCGCTGCCGCCCGGCAGGCGCTGGGATTGGACATCCCCGAAATCGGGTAGGGCGCCTACAAAACAAAACCCGTGACTGTGATGAGTCACGGGTCTGTTTATTAACCTGTGTTCCGACTTTTGGTTGAGTCTGCTC
>JALVEF010000015.1 GCA_027031185.1 Saprospiraceae bacterium | reverse complement strand
TATCTACATGGCCGATTACCTTTATTTCTGTTTCTAAAGATGCCGGTCTGAAACTTTCGGGACGGAAATCACTGGTGTTTTTAACCAGATCAAGCTCAATCCAATCGTATTTCTTGTATTGCTCTGCATAAGTGCGTTTGCGAAAAGGCACCGGATATATCCGCACCCAAGTTCCATCTTCCCGAAAACCTGCCGTGCAAACCAACTCGTCGTATTTTGTTGAGAGGGTTGGGTAGGTTTTTACAGTAATGAGTATTTTTGTTAAGGCCATTTTACAGATGTTTTAAAGGGTAGTTAAAATATTGAGTTTGTAAAATAGCTTCTGCCAAATGCGTTCGATGACATTGACATGGTTCTGCTTCGAAGCAAGTAAGGGCAATACGTTTATATTTGCGTAGGAGCTTAACAATTTGCTGCTGAGACTCAGCCGTTTCTGTCAATGTTGTCTTACGATATTCTGCAAATAAGCGGTCATAATCTGCCTGGGTTACCAACTGCTGCCGTTTATCTGAATCAATTCCTACTTGGGGAATGTGCACATATTCAATGTTGCAGTAGCGTTGGAGCAATGTTTTACTAAAGCCAAATTTCATGCTCAGCGGATTTTTCCGAACATCTACCAAAAGTTTTACATTGTTCTTGACGAGTTTTTGCAAGTATTTTTCCAGTGAGATGCCTTCGTAGCCAATGGTAAACAAGGTGGTTTCTGTTTCTTTAGGGACAGCACGGGCTACATACGCATAAAGTTTGCCTGGCAAGAGGTCTTTGGCAATGGTGCTTTTAATCGCATAGAACGGAAAATTAAGATAGGTATGTTTGATGAGTGCGCGGCTACTCATAGCACCATAATCCGCAACGACTTGTTGCAACAACCCACGATCCACGGGTTTTAGTTTTTGTAGATAATTGGATGTGTCAATTTTTTTGTATTTATTTTCCGTTTCCGTTAAAAATCCTTTCCTGACCATGGTGTTCATGTCCGCCTTGGCAGAGTAGGAATAGCAGCCATACTTATAAGGCACAAAGTCATACTCCGGATTTTGCTTTTTCGTGGCATACAAAAATAACAACTTCTGGAATCGGAGTTTTTCTACTTCTCCACCCAGTAGTTCAATTAACCCCAATATGACTTTTCTTCTATAAAACATACTACAAATTTACGCATTATATGCTGCCATCGGCTTGATCATCCTCTCAATAAATGCAATCTCTTCTTCATTCAAGCCGTACTTCTTGTACAGCTGTTGATCTATTTCCGCGATAGACTTGCTCCAGTCTATGTCGGACTTGGAGGTGAAGTCTTGGAGGGGGATGAATGAAAAGCATTCTTTGGTCACGTTCACTGAAGTGATTGATTGGCGTAATAAAAATCGAGCAAACTTTGAATGCAGGTAAGAAGTATAGTTCATGGCTTCTTGCCTTGTATCAAATACTGCAACATCAATATAAGTTTCAGTATTAATCTCATTTGGCTCTAAGATTCGAGGAGTTGTAATCACTCTATAACCTTCACCTGGCTTGACATTCAATTCTCCATTGCTTGGCACAAACCGACCTACAATAACTTTAAACTTATTTATTAAATCTTGGCTTTTTTGCACACTATTGCGATCTACATAACTCCAGCCAGCACTAGTGAGTATTCTAATATGATTTGGTCTCTTTTCATCTCTACCTCTATAGTAAGTCCTAAAACCAAAAGGATTAATTGACAGAACCATTTCTTTAAGAAAGGAAGATGAAATCGATTGAATTTTTTGCAAGATACTAATCGCAGCATTTGAACGAACAAAAATACCAAATTCGTCCAATTCTCTATCAATAGATTTCACTAGCAGCGCTTCTGGATTTTTGACTGTACAAAGCCCCTTACTTTCTTTTGACCATAGAAAATAGCAAAGGCCACCTGCTATATCCACAGTTGGAAATAGAGTTTTACTCGTTTCATAATCTACAAGAACAGAAACCCTTTTATCATTTAGCATTGATTCTCTAAAAGAATCAAGTCCCCTCCCTCCTGCATACCATCTTGCGGGCACTATCATTGAAATATAATTAGGACTAAGCCGCTTCCCGACATTAACAAAGAGGTGGTAAACTGGCACTGCACCACGGTCTGTACCACCATCCATTTCTTGATAAGGCGGATTACCTATAACTGCTGTAAAGTTCATATCATTGTTTTTATTAGCCTTCCAATAGCTTTGTCCTTTTCGGATTTTAGCGATAAACTTTTCGGGACGGTGTTTAATCTGGTACACCATGTCTTCAAAATAGTGGATGTTCACTTTGGCCGTTCTAAAGCCCACTAGGGTGCGTTTGGTGATGCTTTTTGCCATAGGTGTTTTGCAAAGTACAAATACATTTTCGGCTACGGTTTCATCCCATAGTGCTTGCTGTTCTTCAACAGTAAGCGTGTTGAGTTCCCGTCCGGGATATTTTTCTTTGAACCGGTTGCGGAAAATGGAATAGGTGACATAAAGCGGATATAAACCCGATTTGGAATTGATTTCTAAGATTCGGGAGTCAGTGGCAAACACTTCTTCGGTTACTTTCCCCTGGGAGACAAAGTGCGGTTGGGCGATGGTCTTTTCTCGTGTCTCATCTAAGAAGCTATAGCCACCCAGGCAGTCGCCCAAGTGCATATTCACCACCCGCCAGGGGGTTAAGACGGTTTCTTTATCGGGATTTCTAAAGGTGCTGAAAATGTCGGTAATGCGCTTAATTCGCTCTTCAATCGGCTGCTCGTCGGCCACCCGGGCCAAAGCACGGATGCGCTTAGCGGCTGCCCGGAATATATCAGGCTCGTAATATTTCTTGAACTTCTGAAAGACCTCCTTGGTAACGCCTTTAGGCATAAATTCCTTCCAAGATTGGTCATCCACCAATTCGGTAAAATTATCGAGTGTCAGTTCCTTTTCTTCATCGGAAACATCTGCACCATAAATCAACAGTGGCATACGAATGGAAATGCCTCGTAAGATGGAAATGGCGGTATCGCGCATTTTCTTTTGCTCCTTGTACCGTTTGAGCAATTCCTTTTCTTCAGGAGAGAGTTCTCTTTTCTTCTTTTTTTGGGCTTGCTCTATTTGTTCGTATTCCTCTTCGGTAAATCCTTGTCTGTTGATTTCAATATCTTTGGTTTTGGGCATAGCCTTGGTAGTACCTATGACCTTTTTCAGACCGTTAAACGCATCTATTTCTAAGTCGCTCAACTGCATCAATTGGTCGCGATTATACAGATACCCATCCTCAAAACCATTTCTTACCACCCGCTCGATATAGACCTTTTTAAGCTGTTCGAGCATGCCATTTACATCATAATCCTTCATACGCGAACCGTCGAAGGCAATGATGGGGCAGAAGTTGAGGAACTCTCCCATGATACTGCGGTCTGAATCGCTGGTTTTTCCTGCCTTGGCAGAAACTTTGGCCGTTTCAGCAATGACCTTCAAAGTGCGATCCGGGGCAAAATCAAAGACAAAACACTCTTCTTTGACCTTGCCGTTGATAGTAGCCGGAGTTTGCACCCTGAATATCGTTTGCATGTAAGAGGAAGCAGATGTATTGTGCGAGCCTGAAAGCATGAATACAGCAGTCCACGCCTTTACGGAAACACCGGTCGTCAAGCGGCCGCAAGAAAGCGTGATCGTATAGGTTTTATGCGGTTTGTCGGTGATGGCTTTTTCTACCTTTTTCAAAGCATCTTCACGGGCTACTTCTTCATCGCCATCACCTGCTACATTCACGATTTCAAATTGACTGAAAACGGGATGTTTTTTCAACAAAGTGCTCAATGCTTTTGCTTCTCTCACCCCCGGCACCATCCAAAGCGAGTGACGGAAATTGTCCCGATACTCCTGAGTGGAATAAGGATAGTTGCTTTTTCCATCTGACTTACAGATTAAGTTCAAAAACGAAAGAACGTCCTTTTTGTGCAAAAAATCACCCGAATCATCTACCCTGAAAAATTCACGGAAGTTAAAAGCAACTTCTTCGTCGATATACCCATGAAGTAATTTACCCAAGTCATACGTGAAGATGTTGAGCTTAGGCAGAGCGGCATAGGGGTTAGGGTCGCCAAAGTGAATCTCATCCCATTCCGCTTTGGCTTTTTGCTCCATGACATAATCCCAAGTGAAAATTTCATTTTCCTTGTAGCGAGCCAACAGGTTGAATGGAGTACCGGATAAGTGCAGGACTTTGGTGTTATCTTTTTTAAGTTCCGCAAGTACATTTTTACCCAGTTCTGTTTGCGTTCCTTCATGGGCTTCATCAATGATAATAAAGTCCCAATCGGTGCTGAAAATTTCATCGTTTTTATCAAAGTTGCCACCGACCCGTTCAGAGCCACGCAAATCTTGCATGGAAGCGAAATAGATATATTTTGAATGGACTTTTTTGCATTTACGTTCGAGCGTTGCAAATTGATTTCCTTTGTTTTTTGAACCGTAAGAAAATTGAGGCGAGTCATAGAAAATCTTTCCAAAATCTTCAAACCAACCTTTGTCCACTACCGGCCGGTGAGTCAAAATGAGGGTGCGCGTAAAATTATGCTCTTTCACCACTTGCAATGCAGAGAGAGTTTTCCCAAAACGCATTTTGGCAAACCAAAGCATTTCATTTCCCATCTTGAATTGCTTAGCTGTTTTTTTAATGGCCTCTTTTTGCTCGGGTCGGAATATGATAGGCGATTGTGACTCTGTTATTTCACTTGAATGTAGTGCATCTCGGCCTTCTTTGACTGCTTTAATTGCCTTTTTCACCGTTTCGAGGTCAGTGGTGAACCATTCATTGGCCTTGTTCTTAGTGTCAAAAATTTTCTTTTTGATACCCGAACGTGTCAGTACTTGATGCACTTCATGGTCTGAGAATGACTTGAGACCTCCTTTGTCATTATAAACACATAGCTCTGTGTACAGCAGTTCATAAGCAATGCCCGCTGTTTGTGTGTATTGGTCAATACGTTTTTTGGCTGCTTTGTTAAGTGCTTTGCTGTTAGGTTCTAAGCCCCAAATGTTTTCATCATCAGAAGTGGCCTCTCCAATTTTGAGACAGCCAGTGTGCGCATCATCATTGATGCGAAAAACATATATCAGCTTTAATTTAAGCGATGAAGAAAATTTCATTTTCTTTTTCCCTTTAAAAGATCAACGAACCTGATTTTTTTGCCTGTTTTACCTGTTTTCGGGTCTTTGGCTGCCCAGTCTTTTATTAAGCAGTAGGTTCCATTGTGTTTGAAAATATTATTTTTCAGGCATCCTTCGCATGGTATTTTTGTGATTTCCGTTTCTCCCAAAAGAGTTTTTGTCTTAATAATCTTATCATTGCAACTATTGGGAATGACACCTTTCAAACCATCCATTTGCCAAACGTTCCACGAAATGATATAGGCGATGTATTGGATAGATCTCAACAGCGGCTCTTTGCCAAATTTTTGGGTGTAATTTTCTATAAAAGTGATAAGCATGGATTCTCTGGCCAATAACAAGCTGTCGCCCTGCCACTCAAATGCATAAGTATTTTTATAAGCTGTTTGGGCAGCTTTAAGCCAATTACCCGTAGTATTTACATTTTCATCTATGACCCTGAGTTTCCGGTCTAATATTCCGATTCTATTTTCGACAGGAATAAACTCACCGGTTGTCGTATCATACCGACTGGTAATGTAAGGTGCCTCTCCACATGCGATTTCAAGACGGGTGTCACGAACGTAATGTTTCCATGTTTTGCCTTTTGGAAATTTGATTTTATTCGGGTTGACTTCCCAACTTTTAGCGCCGTCAGATTTTACGATTTCACGATTGAATACTCCTTCCTCACCAAACCAAGCATTGTCTATCAAATTATTCTGTGCATTACAAACCCAAGACGGTGTAAACACTTCCGCCATTTCCTTTGCTCTAGCCTTTTGCAAAATCTGGTCTTTTTGGACTCTAGGCATGATGATATTGCCATGACCACCC
>JALVEF010000014.1 GCA_027031185.1 Saprospiraceae bacterium | reverse complement strand
ATTCCATATATCCACTATTTACATGTATCCGGACCGGGCACAAATGGATCAAGTACCTGATACAACAAATATAGCTTTTCTGCCATATTGGATCAAGTTTGCCGGTATTTTTTGACAAGGAACCCATCCGCCCCCGTCTCCGCCCGATCAAGCCCGGTGTTACCGATGAATTATCATTTTCCCACAAAGTCCTACAACACAACTTCCTGGCAATCAGGGACCTATCCGTCAATAAACGGATATAACCGTTTACAAACGGATAAAGCCCCAACCCGCCCCAACTTTGCGCCACTTTGTCAAACATAAACCATCACCATGCACCAAATGAACAATCAAGTACAGATCGTCGGCCACATTGGACGGGACATCTAAATGCAATCGCCCGGCCGGGGCACCGCCCGGGCCACCACGGCCGTCATCACCAAAGAAGTGTATCACAACGACAAAGGCGAGCCGGTCATCGAGACCCAATGGCATCCCATTGTCGCCCTGGGCCGGTATGCCACCATCATGCACGACCTGCTCCGCAAGGGCAAGAAGGTCGCCGTCCGTACCCATTACGCACTTACCTGCCCTTGCGGTCGTTGAGCGCTGCCCTGAGTGAAATCGAAGGGTGTAGTCAAAGCGCGGTACCGTGACGCCAATAAAAAAAGACCCGCGCCCGCGGGTCTTTTTCAAGGTGTCAAAAATAAATGGCGCAAAAAGGTTATGAAAAAATGTCCCAACTCAAAAGTCTGTCCAATGAAGTGTTCTCAAAGTGTGCGTGTCGTTCAGTGTTTTTGTTTTGTCCCCGAAAGGATGATACAAAGATAAGGGGACCCCGCATCCGTCCCAAGCATAAAACCGGAAATTCCCGTCGCCCAAGCCGTTTTTGTGATGCAATTTAGACGTATATTCGGCCCTGAAAATAGAACATACCTCCTGACAATCAACACATTAAAACTGCGCCCCGTGACAAAATTCCGGCACACGACATCCGGCATCCGGTATGTACGGCGAGGGAAGAGCCGCACCGCGGTCATTTTCATCCACGGATTTCTCGAAGACCTCCACATGTGGGACGGCTTCGTGCGTCGCGTGCCGGGCTATAGCAGCGTATGGCTCGACCTGTATGGTTTTGGCGGTTCCTCAGTCCCGGAATCTTGCACCATGGAGGACTACGCTGCCGGCGTCCACGAAGTAATAGAGACAGAGGCATTCGGTCGTGTCCTGCTCGTCGGCCATTCTATGGGCGGATACACGGCACTGGCTTACGCCCGGCGCTATCCGGATAAGATGGCCGGCCTGTCGCTGTTTCACTCCCACCCCTACCGCGACACGAAAGAGATTCGCGCGAAGCGCGACAAAAGTATCGGCTTTGTCCAAAGTCACGGTGTGACGGCTTATGCCCATGCTACCGTTCCCAATCTGTTCGCCCCCGCCTTCCGCGCCCGTCGTCCTGAAGTAGTGCAGCGGGTGACGGACGCCGCCTGCCGGACAAGTGCCGAAGGCGTTGTGGCGGCCCTGGGGGCCATGAAGAAAAGGAAGGACACCTCCGGTGTCCTGCGGGAAGCACCGTTTCCGGTACAATTTATCATCGGCAGCGAAGACGCCGCCATTCCGGCCGAATTGAGCCTTCGCCAGACGAGCCTGCCCCCCATTGCCGACATCCACATCATCGAGCGCGTCGGCCACATGGGGCATCTGGAAGCGCCGGGCCGTACGAAGCGAGCGGTGCGTGCGTTTTTGGACTTTTGCCGGGAAGTTTCGGTCGGGGAGTAGCGCCGCCGGTTTTCACCGCTGAGCCGAGCCTTGCATCTTGATAGTAGTATTGGGGATTGAGGTTATCCTTGTGCGGAAAGAAGGCCGTGTGCTTTTGCGCCACAGGATTTGATTTTTCGCACGCGGTTATGAACAAGGTATCCGTAAACAGGAGTATAAAGCAACTACGACAGGCGACACGGCTCATCTGTTTACCGTTGACACAGGTGATTTTACAATAAACGATTTCACATTTTTACGGAATGAGAACCAAAGAATTATTCTCGTTACGAACAGGTTTGGGACTTGGGAATATCGAACACCGATTACTTGTACTGAGCTTGTCGAAGTAACGAATGGAGATTTTTGAAGTGGGCACTTCGACTAGCTCAGGGATTCCTTCTAAAATCTCAAATCGGTGTTCCTTGTTCGATATTCTTTCCGTCCCTAAACAAATCGCTTTGAGTATATATTCCCAGGCCTAGATAGGTCTGCCAAACCAACCTGATAGGGAATACTGCCTCGCGGAGTTATGTCAAAGATTGGTGCCCCCGGATGTCAGGCAAACCAGGTGACCGGTCCATTCAACCGCCCAGCGATTCAACACGCAGTATTCAACCGCGCCGAAGGCGCTATTCAACGTCCCGCACTTACTTGCCCTTAGTGGGGAGTAAATGTCCTTCATTATACAAAAAACGTATGCGGTAGGCCCCAAGCCTGAAACCTGCAAAGCGTTAGTGCGGGACCGCTACACCATTACACCGTCCCGCACTTACTTGTCCACTGAAGAGGAGCGATATGGCGCTCATCATGCAAAAAGCGTATGCAGAAAGGGGCAAATCCCAAACCAGTCAAAACAAGTAAGTGCGGGACCGTTAAACCGCTACACCGCTACACCGCTACACCGCTACACCGCTACACCGCTACACCGCTACACCGCTACACCGTTATACGCCGTTGCGCCGTTACACCGTTTTCATCCTTGACGCGGCTATAGCGCAGAGCCTTCAGCATCCAGTCCGGCAGCGGGCGGGACGCATCGCGGTTTTGGAGATTGAGGAAGATGCCCCACTTCTTGACGATAGGGATTTTGAATGTCTCCACAAATTCAATCAACGTGCCGTCCGGATCTTCCACATAGGCAAATCGCCCTGCGGCATCGCCCATATCAAAATGTCCGCTGCTGTCCACCGTAAATGGCGCGCGGTGACGCGCGCAAACTGCCTTTACCGCATCCATATTGCGCACGTCAAAGCACAGGTGGATAAAGCCCAAGTCCCCCCACATCCGGTCCTGAAAGATAGGCCGAACATCGCCCGACAATTTGCGCACCAGTTCGATCGTACTGTCCCCCAGCAAGCGGCTGAACGGACCGCGCCGCTTCCGGCTGTGCTTGAGCAAAACCCGCTCCACAGCCACATCTCCCCCCGGCAAGTACCTGAAATCGTCAAACACACCGGTCTCCCGGTACAAGATCGTGTCATAACCCAATACCTGCTCATAGAAGTCCAGCGACCGGTCCATATCCCTCACACCCAGCACTACGCCATAGCTCCCCCCGAAGTGTGGATGCCCGTTTTTACTGAACCACGAATTGCCCTTCACGACCTGAAACAAATTGCCGTAGGGATCCGAGACAAAAAAGTGCCTGGACCCGTCCGGCATCCGCACGATCGGGGAGCGGAGCGCTTCCCCGCTTTTCCCGGCCAAAAACGCGTATGCCGCCTCCACATCCGCCGCCTTAATCTTGACCACAAAGATTCCCGTATCACCGAGTCGAATGTCAAATGCAGGCGGCTGCGGTACCCGCCCCGTGTTTTGCCAGATTTCCAATCCGCCGCCCCCCCGCATGTTTAGTGCCAGTACCGCATGGCGCCGCTGGGGTTGTCCCCCAGTATAAGGCAGCATTAGACGGGCCTCGGCCGCTTCTTCAAAGACCGGCACATCAAAGCCGAAATGCCGGCGGTACCACCCCCACGCCTCGTGTACATCCGGTATGCCAATCCCCACTTGCTGGATGCCACTGATAATTGGATTCATGTCGGACTAACGTTTTGCACAATGCGGCGATAGAGCGCCGGCACAAATCGCCGGATATGGACCAGCCATGTCTCCCTGCCGCCAATCAATATTTCTTTCCGTCCCCGCTTCAGCGCGCGGATAATTTTTCTCGCACAGACACCGGCCGGTATTCCCTGCGCCTGCCCGGCGTCCATCACCCCGTACGCACTGCCGTCCCCACGGGCAGCGTTGACGGACACCTGCGTGCGCACCCGCCCCGGCACCACAATCGTGATACGCACCGGACTGCCGGCCAGTTCCGCCTGCAAACTCTCAAAAAAACCGTGCAACCCGTGCTTGGCTGCCGAATAAGTGGAGCGCAGCGGGAAGCCGAACTTCCCCACAATTGAAGTGACCACCGCAATCTGCCCTCCACCCTGCTCCCACATCACTGGCAGCACCGCCTTGGTCAGATGGACCGGACCAAAGAAGTTGATTTCCATCAGTTCGCGGTCTGTTTCCCGCGTCGTCTCCAGCGCCCGGGCCCGCTGACTCCGTCCCGCATTATTGACCAAGACATCAATACGTCCCGTCTTGTCCAGCACCTCGCGCACCCACCGTTCAGCCTCTCCATTGTTTGCCAAGTCCAGCGGATACACAATGGCCTGCGCTCCCAGCGCTTCACACGCCGCACGGACACCATCCAGTCGTCCCGCATTGCGAGCGGACAAAACCAAGATCGCCCCCTCGCGTGCAAAGGCCAACGCCAGCGCCTCCCCAATGCCGGACGACGCGCCGGTGATCCAGACCACCTTACCGGAATAAGTCAATATGAAATGAGATTTGGGCGCCAAGGTACGAAAAATCCAAGCCGCTTTGTCACCTCCGGCCGGAGTACACACCACATCACTTTCTTGAAAAAGTTTGCCAGGCCCGGGGCCTGGCGCGGTCTGTCTGTTGCCCGCTGTCCGGCTTAGTCATCCGCATCATCCAGCTCCTCGTACTCCGTAAACTCCGACGGGTCCGGATCCGGATCCAGATCGAGATATAGATCTAGATTATCAATAAAGAACGGACTCTCCTCCGGTTCCTGCAACATAGGATCCGGGGGGCGCAACGCTTTCAAAAACAGGTAAAAGGCGACAAAGGGATAGAAAACCAAACTCAACGCGACGGCCACCGCGCCCCACAGCACGGAATGCTGCAACAGCCATCCCAAAAACTTAAAATAATTGATCACCACCTTGTAGCGTACAATGAGCGCTAAAATAAACAACACCGGTGCCGCCCAATACAAGAACCGTGTGAAGGCCGAAAACACGAAATACAGGCCGTACAGTATCAGCCCGATGACGAGCAAAGAAATCAGGGACCGGAAAAATCCCGGCCGGCGGCCTTGGTAATGGATGGACATGGCTCTCTCTTACTTCTTCCTCAACAAGTCCGCCGCTCAAAAGTTGATACCGGCACCGCCCCAATGATGCGGCCCGCCGCCGTGTGATGCGTCCACGCCCGTGGACGCATCACACGGCTTTCATTTGGTTGCACCAAACCTATAAGACTTCCAAAATCTTATAGGTTTTAGCGTTATTGAGCGGACTCCAAAAAATCCGGCTTATCGATTCTTCGGTTCTTCAATTGATCAAAAGGCCGAACCGCCAAAGCGTCCCAAACTGCTTTTTTCGCGTGGACTCATAGAGTTGCAATAGTTTTTATGTAATGCACCAAGACATCTTCTTTTCTAAAGCCAAGCTTCAAATGAAACTCCTGTGCATTCAGATTCCAGTTCCACGTATCAGAACCAATTTCCGTACAACCTTTTTCGTGCACCCACCACTCCGCATGGGCATATAGTTTTTTGGCCACCCCGCTCCTGCGAAATTCCGCACGCACATAAATGGCCTCCAGATAGCCGACGGGCGAAGATTTCGCGCCCTCCACATAGTCAGACCTAATGGAAGCCGTTACAAAGCCAATTGAGCGCCCCGAATGCTTGGCGAGGAAAGTTGCCTGCGTCTTTTTTTTGAGACCTGTTCTTAAATGGCTCTCCACATCGTGCGGGGGATAATCAGGGAACAATTCCAGATACATTTCCAACAGGTAACTGTTTAGGTGCTCCTGTTTTTAGGGATAAAATAGGCATTTTTGTTCCTGTTGAAGCGAAAATTTTTGATGCGTAGCAGCGCTACGTGAGAAAATTTTTGCAAAAACAGGGGCAAAAAGGCC
>JALVEF010000013.1 GCA_027031185.1 Saprospiraceae bacterium | reverse complement strand
AAGGGCATTTTAGCACAAAAACAAGGAGTGCTCAAACAGTTACAAACCAAAGACAGGCGCGAAAAGGCCATTTTAGCGCAAAAACAAGGGGTGCTCAAACAGTTACAAGGCAAAAACAGGGGGTACCTAAACAGTTACCTCAAAAAAGCGTTTTCGGGCGCTGCGATTCCTCCGAGTATGGCCGATTGCCACGAGGCCCGAAACCGGAAAATTCCCTATGTCCGCTCCAAGGCTTCGCAGGCCATGACGGGAATTTTTCCTACGCGTTGAGAAAAGAAGCGCAAATCGAAGATTTGCTGTTTCCACGAAAAAGCTCCTCTCCTCGAATATTCGGGATTTTTAAGGAAGCCCTACGTATTTGCAGATTGCCAGAGATTGGCTAGCCACTACGCATTTTTTGTCAAGTAAGCGCGGGGCGAGCCGCGTTCCATTTTCAACGGCGCAGCCATTCAACAGCGCCAACGGCGCTATTCAACGCGCCAGCATTCAACAGCGCCAACGGCGCTATTGACGCGCCAAGCGTTCATCCCCCATGGCCGGCCTGCTTCAGCGCATCAATATACTGCTCCACCAACACCTTGTAATAAGGCCGAAGCGCCGGAGACACCGTCTTGAAAGATTCCACCTCCGCCTTGCGCTTTTTGATATAGTCCTCCAGTGACGGCGGCATCTTGGGCTGAATCTGTTGAGCAGAACGCGACTTGCGCTTTTGATCCTGCTTGCGCTGGCGCTCCGCATGTTCCGCTTCCAGCAAGCGCGTCTCGATTTCAGCCTGGCGCTTGAGCAATTCCTCGTCCAGCTGCTTGTTGACCAGTTTAGTTTCGATTTCGTCCATCTGCTTGATGATCTCCTGCAGCATCTTATCGCCCTGGCCTTGGCCCTGCTTATCCTGGTCCAGGCGGCGCAACGCCTCGCGCAAAGCCGCCTGTTTGGCAGCCATTTTGGCAAACTCCTTGCTGGTGCCGCCCTTGCCCTTCTTGAGCCGGTCGAGCATCTGCTTCATTTGCTCGTTGAGCTGTTTTTGCCCTTGCGTGATTTTGTCCATGGGCACCTTGCCGTTTTTACCCTTGCCCTGACCGGGTTTGGAGCAAGCCTGATTGCCGGGCATCATCGCGGACATTTCCTGCTGCATTTGCTCCATCGCTTCGGCGAGCATCAGCGCCAGATCGTTGAGGTCTTTCATGGTAGCGTGCTGATCGTTTTGCGCAGTGGCGACCTTGCGCTCCTCCAGATTTGCCAGGCTGTTTTTGATATTCGTTTTGATATCGGAGATCTTGTCCATCACGAAAGACTCAATCTGCTCATTGCGCTTGGCCAGCGCGCGCAGGCTGTCTTCCACGATTTGGAAGTCCTCCTTGATGACAAATTGCTTTTCCACCAGAGCCTTGAAGCGGGGCGTATTTTGAGCTACCTCATCAAAGTCATTCATCAGGTCTTCCTGATCATAGGATAGGGTGACGAGATTTTCCAAAATCTGTCGGAGTGTCTTAATATCCTCCATGTTTTGAGCCGCCTGACCCGCCTGCATAGACATGGACAATTGATTGGCCATTTTCTTCATCTTGCGGGCAGCCGACTTCTGGGACTTGGGCGCATTTTGCCCCTGGTTTTGTTGGAGCTGTTGTTGGGCATCGTCCATGTCTTGTTGGATGTCCTCCATCTCCTCGTCCTGATCCTCGAGCGGCATGGGGCGCTGGAGTTCTTTGTTGTCCTTTTGGATTTGCTTCTGCTTCTCTTTGAGCTCGTCAAACTTCTTATTCAGCTCCTCTTGTTTTTGCTCCAGACTGGGATCCTTGGGATTTTCCTCCGTCTGCTTGGCGAGTTTTTCCTGCTCCTCGGCCAGTTTTTCGAGTTCTTTGATTTGGTCCTGGAGTTCTTTTTCGACTTTGAGCTGCTTAAACAATTCTTCCATCCGGTCCAGTTCCTGCTCCAGTTCTTCATTGCTGAGCTCATAATCTTCCATCTTTTCGATGGCATCCTCTTTTTGCAGGTCCTGGAGCAGTTCTTCGATTTGCTGCATGAGCTCCTTCATCTCATCAGACAAGGCCTCGTCAAACAGTTTTTTGAGTTTTTCCTGCTTTTCCAGGAGTTGCGGGTCAGGATTGGAAAACTGTTTTTGGTTTTTGAGATTCTCGTTCATTTGCTCACGCGCCTGCTGGAGCTGTTGCTGGAGTTCTTTTTGGCGTTCCAGCAGCTTTTCGATGTCTTTTTTCTCCTGCCAGGAGATTTCCTTTTTGTCGAGCAGTTTTTCACGGATTTTGCGCATTTCTTCGCGCATTTTGCTGCTGTTCTGGCGGGCCTCGCGCAGTGCCTTTTCAATTTCTTCGTTGTTGACCTGCTCCTTTTCCTTGAGCTCTTCGATAGAGGCCTGATGATAGGTCAGCAATTGGGTGCGTGCCGTCTTGGGCCCATTGACGCGGTCGTTGTCTGTCGTTTCAAAGAAGTAAATCAGCTCATCACCGGGCTGCAACCCAAATGTATCCACGTTGATGACATAGTCATAGACAATATTTTTGCCATCGGGCTGCAAGACAGCGCGACGGGAGACCGGTGTCTCGCTACCGTCCTGGTGCTTGATCTTGTAATTGAAGGTGAGCGCCGTCAAACCGTAATCATCCGATGCGTCACCGGTCAGATAGATAAATTGCGGATTGGTCGTATCCGGAAAAGCCTTGACCGATATGGCCGGCATCATATCCGGAATCACCGCGATACGGTACTGCACGGAATCCGCTTTCGGCAAGTCGCGATTGGCGGGAAAGAGCGTATAGGTCACGTCCTTCATAATGCGGCGCGAGAAGTAAAAATTATCCGCCCCCTGCCGTTTGGCCGCTTCCGGTATTTGGTCACCGAAGCGCACGCGGATGGCATCCGTATTGTCGGTATTGAAAACCCACTTGACGACCGTCCCCTGCGGGATAGTCAGATCACCCATATTAGGCAGTCGCTCATCTTTACGGCCGGTATAAGCCGGGTAGTCCAGCACGACGTCAAAGCCCAGAATATTGGGTTTCTTCAAGACCTTCAATTCATAATCCCGCGAAACCACCGGCCCCGATGTGAGCCGGAATTTTACGTCATCCTGCAAATTGTGAAAGCGGTACGAGAAGCGGGACGGCCCCTCCTTTTTCAAGCGGTAGCGCACCCCGTCCAGGTCAATAAATACCTCATTGGGCAACACCTTGCCCTCAATACCGACAAGCAAATCAAAGGTCTCAAACTGCACCGAGCGCAGTTGATCATTGAGCAGTTGGAAATGAAACGGCGCCGGCCGCTCAAAGTCTTTATTGTTCTCCACCAGTCGCTTGGTACTGTCCTTGATCACGGACGGTGCCCCGAGCAGCAACAAAAGCAGCAGGAGCAAGGGCGGCAAGCTGTATTTGAGATATTTCTTGTTTTTGCGCAGGTCTATGGCCTTACGAAACGGGATGAGCTTGATCTTTTCTGCCTTCTGGTTGATAGAGGCCATCACCAGGTCATCGTCCGCCATCGCCCCGCGCCGTGCCTTCAGCTGCAGGATATTGATCAGTTTGTCCTCGATATCACTGAAATGCCGGCCGATAATGGCCGCCGCCTGTTCATGGCTAATCCGCTTGCCCAGCCTGAAGTACTTGAGCGCCGGCAGCATTATCCAATACGCGATGCTCGCAAACGAAATACCGACAAAGGAGTAAAAAAGCAGCTTCCGCGTCGCCTTACCGAAATAAAAATAGTACTCAGCCACGCTGATCAGGATAAACAAAGCCAGTACAACGCCCACCGTGTACAAGAAACCACGGATAATCCGGTTGAGATAGTACTTGCGGATGAAGCCATCCAGCTTCTCAATGAGCGCCTCGTAGTTGGATCCGGTTCGGGTCATGTGCCGCGACTTTGCTTTGTAGCTGCCCCATTCAGCGCCTCCGTATATCCGGCAAAAACGCTGTATGAGCAACCAATCACGCAAGGATAACGTTTCAGCCGCCGTTCTGTTGCGAGACGCCCCCGTTGCCCTCAGTCCAAAAAGTTGACATCTACGTCAAAGGGAAAAGTCATGAGATACCGCACCGCCTCCTCTATGGGATAGTCCTCAAAGACGATGCGGTACAGCGTATGGATGATAGGCAGCCGGAGCCGCTGATGGCGCGACAGGTGATAGACGATGATGAGCGTGCGGATGCCCTCGACCAATTCATTGAGATTGGCCTGGATCTGTATCAAACGTTCCCCGCTGCCGATCCGGTATCCAAAGCGATAATTGCGACTGTCCGGACTCATCGCCGTGGCAATCAAATCGCCAATACCCGCCGTGCCCAGAAAGGTCTTCTCGTCTGCCCCCCATCCTTTGGCAAAGCGGATCATCTCGGCAAGCCCCTTGGTGATGAGCAAGGCCTGCAAGTTCAGGCCCATATCCCGCGCGGCCAAAATACCAGACAAGATCGCGATGATATTTTTGAGCGCACCCGCCAGCTCCGTCCCCTTCACATCTGTGGACGTAAAGACCCGAAATCGCTCCGAAGATAAAAGGAGCCTGGCCTCCTGGATGACTTCTTCAAAATTGGAAGAGACGAGAGTGCCGGCAGGTTTGCCGGCGAGGATCTCTTTCGCCAGATTCGGCCCGGAGATCGTGCCGATGCGCAGTACACAACTCTCCTGCCGGATGACCTCACTCATCAGGCAGACGTTTTTCCGGGTAAAGGGCCGGTAAGGCAACTCGTCCTCATCTATATCCCGCAGAGCAAAGCCCTTGGTCCCGTGGATAAGAAAGTGCGAAGGATTCAGATACGGTGCCAGATCCTGCATCATCTCGCGGAAGCGGCGTGAAGGCACGATGGGGAAGATAGTCCTGCACTGCTCCGCAAGTTCTTTAAGTGATGTCGTAGCAAATACCCGTGCGGACAGACGGACACCGTCTATCTCGTGCGTGGTATTGATGCGTTGGGCCTTGTCGGGCTGCCGGGTAAAGAGAAGGACATCCCGGTTTTCGGCGATAATATTGGCCACGGCCTTGCCGAAATTACCCGCCCCGATAATCCCTACCGGCCGTTGATCCGCGTCTTTCATGCCGGCAAGATACGGAAAAATGGCTGTCAGGAAATCCCCGAAAAAGGCATACTCGCCCCGCGACAGCTGCTACACGCACGCCCGTGCGTGTAGCAGCTGTCGCGGCCTATCAATCGAACCGCTCCACACCCGCAAAGTGGAAGGCCGCTTCGATGGCTGCATTCTCGTCAGAATCCGAGCCGTGGATGGCATTTTCACCCACGCTTTTGGCGTACAGCTTACGGATAGTACCCGGAGCCGCCTCCTCCGGATTGGTAGCCCCGATGAGTTTGCGGAAGTCTGCCACCGCATTGTCCTTTTCCAGGATAGCCGCCACGATGGGCCCGGACGTCATAAAGTCCACAAACTCCCCGAAAAAGGGCCGTTCCTTATGGACCGCATAAAACGCCTCCGCCTTGGCACGCGTCAGCTGGGTCATCTTCATAGCCACGATCTTGAAGCCCGCATTTTGAATCATGGACAAAATGGCGCCCGTATGGCCGGCGCGCACCGCATCCGGCTTGAGCATCATAAGTGTTATTCTCCCTGCCATTCTTTACTCTCTTTTACGTGTAGTCAACGAAGCCGCAAAGGTAGCAATTATCCGCAATTATCGCCCGTAGCGGGCCACAACAATAAAACCTATAAGGTTTTGCAAACCTTATAGGTTTGGTTTCTCACCGTAAACAAGTTTCAACGCGCCAGCAATTCAACGTCCCGCACTTACTTGCCCCAAACAGCGGAGCGATATAGCGCTCATCCTGCAAATAGCATAAGCGGAAGGACCAAAGCCAAAATCCGGCAACGCAAGTAAGTGCCGGGCTATTCAACGTCCCGCACTTACTTGCCCCAAACAGCGGAGCGATATAGCGCTCATCCTGCAAATAGCATAAGCGGAAGGACCAAAGCCAAAATCCGGCAACGCAAGTAAGTGCCGGGCTATTCA
>JALVEF010000012.1 GCA_027031185.1 Saprospiraceae bacterium | reverse complement strand
GACTCAACGCTTGCTTCGACAAGCGCTCGCACTGAGCCTGCCGAAGTGCAGCACAGGTCGCGGTTGAATACGCCCCTGCCGGGGCGCGTTGAAGTGGCCCTTCGGGCCGTTGAATTTCCTACGCTCACTTGCTGTTTGATGGTACAGGGGCAATGGCCCAAGGTCAATGGTCGCCCATTGACATATCGGGGTAAGTAGGTGCGGGACTCCTTCATTAAAGGGAGAAAAGCTGCGCCGGAGAGCATATATTTGCACGATGGATCCAAGTGAACAATACAAACGCTGGCGGCTCATCCTGGGGCGGGAAGCCATGAAGGCGGGATCACCCGGAGATGCCTCGCTGACACCGGATGAGATGGGTATGGACCGGGCACTGGAAGCGCTGTACCATGAGGGCCGGGAGGGAGGCCTGGGGCCGTCTTCACCGCAAGTGCATCGCTGGCTCGGCGATATCCGTCGCTATTTCCCCAAATCCGTGGTCAGCTTGCTGCAGCAAGATGCCATAGACCGGCTGGGTATCAAGGAACTGCTGGCAGAGCCGGAAATGGCCGAAAAACTCCAACCGGATCCCCGCTTGGTGGCCACCATCCTTTCACTCAAAGATCTCATCCCCGATCGCGCCCGCGCAACGGCCGCCCTCGTGGTGCGCCGGCTGGTACATCAATTGGAAGCGCGCCTGAAAATCAAACTCAGCCGCGCGGTGCATGGTGCACTCGATCGCGCTTCACGCAATCTGCGCCCGCGCCCTAACGAGATAGACCTGGGTCGCACCGTTCGCCGCAATCTCAAGCATTATCAACCGGACTTGAAAACCATTATCCCCGAACGGGTGGTGGGTTATGGGCGCCGGCGCCGCCATTTGAAAACCGTGGTGATTTTGATGGATCAGAGCGCTTCCATGGCCACCTCCGTGGTGTATGCCGGCGTATATGCTTCTGTCCTGGCCTCATTGCCGGCACTCCGCACACACGCTATTGCCTTTGATACGGGCATTGCCGATTTGACGGAATACCTGGATGATCCGGTTGAGATGTTGTTTGGCACGCAGTTGGGCGGAGGAACGGACATTGCGCCGGCCTTGCGCTACGCTGCTTCACAAATCACGAAGCCACAGGATACGGTCTTGATACTGCTTTCGGATTTATTCGACGGGGGAAGTGAGGAGGAGAGTTTGGCCGAAATCCGGGCATTGCGCCAACTGGGGGTCCGGATTGTGTGTTTGTTGGCGTTGGACGATGAGGGGACGCCAGCGTACAACGAGGATTTGGCCAGGCGCATCGTCCGTATGGGCATACCGGTGTTTGCGTGTACGCCCGACCGCTTTCCCGATGTGATGGCGGATGCGCTCAACGGCTGACGGCACGCAGTACTTCGTAAGTCCTTTGGGCATAGACATCCCAGTCAAAGTCCCTGACCCGCCGGAGGCCGCGTTCGACCAGTTGGTTGTACAGTTTGTAATCCTTGCGCAACGTGATCATGGCGCCTGCTATTTCTTCCGGATCGTTTGGATTGGCCAACAGCGCGGCGTCGCCGGCCACTTCGGGCAGGGAGGAGACGGTGGAAGTGATTACCGGCACGCCGCAGGCCATCGCTTCGAGCAGGGGCATACCAAAGCCTTCATAGAGCGACACGTAGGTCAGGGCGAAGGCGGAGCCGTACAGGTCCGGCAGGTCGGTGTACGGGATGTAGCCCGGGAGGACGATGTCTTGTTTGAAAGGAGATGTCTCGATGGCCTTTTTGATCTTTTTGCTGCGCCAGGCAAAGCGTCCGGCGAGTACCAGTTTCATATTGGAGCCGGTCGTCTGCTTGAAGATTTCAAAGGCGCGTATCAGGTTCCGGATATTTTTGCGAGGGTGGAGCGCGCCCACGAACAGGAAGTAGTCGCAGTGGTCTGTGAGTTCTTTGCGGATCAGGGCTTGCCGGATGTCATCGGTGGGTTTGTAGCTCTTGTCCACGGCATTGCCCGTGACGATGATTTTGTCCGGATTGCGGACGTAGTGGCGGACCAGGTCCATTTTGGAAAATTGCGATACCGTGATGATTTTTGGGGCGCGGCGGCAAAACATGGGGGTGGTGATGCGATAAAACCACCGGTCCCGCCATCGTACATGGCGGGGGTAATGGTACCACGCGATGTCATGGATGACCGGTACAGCCGGTGTCTTTCCCCAGGTGGGGATGATACCGTCGGGAGAGAAAAAGACATCTGCTTTGAAGCGGTTGAGGGCGCGCCGCACGGACCAATTGAACCAAATGTAGTACAGGATGGGATGGCGCGCCGGCGGGCCGATGACTTTTACCGTGACGTTTGGGGGAAAGGTAAAGCTCCGGATAGACTTGTGATGTGCGAGCAGGAGGAAGTGGTCTTCCGGATGGTCGTTTGCCATCCGTTTGGTGATTTCGTAGGTGTGATGGCCGATGCCTTCCATCTGTCCCGGGTGCATCAGTCTGACGTTGATTCCTATGCGCATGGTCGCAAATGTAGGAAAAACGGCCCTAACTCCGGCAATCCCGGGTGGGCCAGCCTATCCATTCTGCTACACCGCTACACGATTGAAAGCCCCTTGAAACCTCGCGGCGGTCACGCCGCAAACTTTTCTTTTTGAACTCTATGCCGGCCGGGTACGTTTGGCGGGTGACGAGGATCGGCCGGGTGCTATCAATTAGTGCCGAAAAATCGAACGTGAGCGGGGTGCATTTTGCTATCTTTGCGGCTTTCCAGGGCGCTAAACACAACTATGGCAGACGAAAAAATCATTTTCTCGATGATGGGTGTGGGCAAGATTTTGCCGCCCAACAAGCAGATACTCAAGGATATTAGTTTGTCCTTTTTCTACGGGGCCAAGATTGGTATTCTCGGTCTGAACGGGGCGGGCAAGTCCACACTGCTTCGCATCATTGCCGGCAAGGACGACAACTATCAGGGAACCATACAGTTTGACGGTAGCTACAAAATCGGTTTGCTGGAGCAGGAGCCTGTCATGGATGATCATAAGACCGTCCGGGAGACGCTCGAAGAGGGTGTGGCCGATGTCTTGCAGGTGCTGCGCGAATATGAAGATATCAATGAGCAGCTCGCCCAACCGATGGACGAGGACGCGATGATGAAGCTCATCGAGCGCCAGGGCGAATTGATGGAGACGCTCGACCGCTTGCAGGCCTGGGACCTGGACAATAAGATTGACATCGCGCATGATGCGCTCCACTGCCCGCCCTATGACCAAAAAATCGGCGTCTTGTCCGGCGGCGAACGCCGCCGCGTGGCGCTGGCCCGTTTGCTGTTGCAGCGGCCCGACATCCTGCTTCTGGATGAGCCGACCAACCATCTTGACGCCGAGTCGGTGCAATGGCTGGAGCAATACCTGAAGCAGTTTCCCGGTACGGTGATTGCCGTGACGCACGACCGTTATTTCCTGGACAATGTGGCCGGGTGGATTCTCGAGTTGGACCGCGGGCAGGGGATTCCGTGGAAGGGCAACTACTCGTCCTGGTTGGAGCAAAAGGAGCAGCGATTGGCCCGGGAGGAGCGCGAGGCTTCCAAGCTGCAAAAGATGCTGCGGCGCGAGTTGGAATGGGTGCGCATGAGTCCCAAGGCTCGCCAGGCCAAGGGCAAGGCCCGCCTGAATGCTTACGAAAAACTTTCCTCGCAGGAAGGGCGGGAGCGCGAGGCCAAGCTCCAGATTTACATTCCGCCCGGGCCGCGCCTGGGCGATGTGGTCATCGAGGCGGAAAGGCTCACCAAGGCCTTTGGGGATCGGGTCTTGATGCAGGACTTTTCTTTTTCCATTCCGCGGAGTGCGATTGTGGGTATTATCGGCCCCAACGGCGTCGGCAAGACGACGTTGTTCCGGATGATCATGGGGGAAGAAAAACCGGACAGTGGCACCATCCGCATCGGGGATACGGTACGGCTGTCGTATGTGGATCAGGCGCATGCCGCCATTGACCCTGAGAAGACGGTGTATGAGGTCATCTCCGGTGGCCACGAGACGATCGAGATCGGCAACTATTCCGTCCATGCGCGCGCCTATTTGAGTCGCTTCAATTTCAGCGGCAGTGACCAGCAGAAAAAGACCAAGGTGCTGTCCGGCGGCGAGCGCAACCGCCTGCATCTGGCCCTGACACTCAAAGACGGGGGCAATGTGTTATTGTTGGATGAGCCGACCAATGACATTGACGTCAATACGCTCCGGGCGCTCGAAGAGGGCCTGGAAAACTTCGCCGGTACGGTGCTGGTCATCTCCCACGACCGGTGGTTTATTGACCGGCTGGCCACGCATATCATGCATTTTGACGGGCAGGGCGGGGTGCGCTTTTTTGAAGGCAACTACTCTTTTTTTGCCGAGCGGTACTTGCAGGATGAGGAGACCCGTCCCAAGCGTTTTAAGAATATGCTTACCTGATGGAAAAAACATCCAAAATATACGTTGCCGGTCACCGCGGCATGGTCGGTTCGGCCATTCTCCGCCGTCTGCGGAAGGCCGGATTTACTCATTTTGTGTTGCGCACGTCTGCCGAGTTGGATTTGCGGGATCAGGCGGCGGTAAACCGGTTTTTTGAGACGGAGCGGCCGGATTATGTCTTTCTGGCGGCGGCCAAGGTAGGTGGTATTCATGCCAACAACGTCTATCGGGCGGAATTCATCTACGATAATCTCATGATTGAGACCAATGTGATCCACGCGGCCCATGTGTACGGCGTCAAGAAACTACTCTTTCTCGGCTCCTCGTGTATCTATCCCAAGATGGCGCCCCAACCGCTCAAGGAAGAATACTTGCTCACTGGTGCTCTGGAACCGACCAACGAACCGTATGCCATCGCCAAGATTGCCGGCATCAAGATGTGCGAGGCCTATCGCGCCCAGTACGGCAGCCGCTTTATCTCCGCCATGCCCACCAATCTGTACGGTCCCAATGACAACTATGACCTGGAGACATCGCATGTTCTCCCTGCGCTGATGCGTAAGTTTATTGAGGCCACCAAGTACGATGCGCCGGCCGTTACTATCTGGGGAACGGGCGCGCCGCGGCGCGAGTTTATGCACGTGGACGACCTGGCCGATGCCTGTTTGTTTATGATGGAACATTACGACGAGGCGCTTTTCCTGAATGTGGGCACCGGTCGCGATGTGTCCATCCTCGAACTGGCGCAAAAGATCAAGGCCATCACCGGCTTTCAGGGGGAGATCCGGCACGACACGTCCAAGCCGGATGGTACGCCCCGCAAACTGTTGGACGTGAGCCGGCTGAAGGCGGCCGGATGGCAGGCGCGCATCTCGCTGGACGAGGGGCTGCGCATGGTCTATGAAGACGTCAAGGATAAGTTCTGACCATGGCTGCCTTTGTATCCGAACAGATTATTGACGGCATTTTGGACCGGTTTGAGCGGGACCCCGATTCACTGGCGAACACCTACAAGGAACTGGCTGCCGAGCAGCCTGCTGTCATCGCTTTGTTGTATTCCAGGGACATGCACTTGCTCACCGAAAAAGAGCTGGATTTGCTCTTTTTCATTGTGGCGGTCGTGTATAGGGCCTTTGCCACATTGGGGCCGGTGGTGGAAGCCACGCGGGAGGCGCTCAGCCGGGCGGATGAGCACAACTGGGAGCGGATGCTGGGCATGCGCAAGGGTTCTTTTCGCGATCGGGTGACGCCGTTTTTTGAGAACTATCTTCAGGAGGATTTGCTGGCATTTGTGGAGGATAGTCTGGTGGTTGATGAGGACGACTTTTTGACCAGCATCGGCCGGGAGGTCATCTTTGTGACGGCCAAGACAGTGATAGATGTGTGGGATGGTTGAGTTTGCTTCGCGTTGAATTGCGCTCCTTGCGGAGCGCGTTGAAGTGGCCCTTCGGGCCGTTGAATTTCCTGCGCTCACTTGCTGTTTGATGGTACAGGGTCCAAGGTCAATGGTAAACGGACTCAACGCTTGCTTCGACAAGCGCTCGCACTGAGCCTGCCGAAGTGCAG
>JALVEF010000011.1 GCA_027031185.1 Saprospiraceae bacterium | reverse complement strand
ACAAAAAATTGTCAGAATCGCGATGAAGAACTCAACAAAAAATCCGGGTTTTTGCCCCGAAGCTGTGCCGGGGTATGGGGTAAAATTTCATTCCGTCGGCTGAAGCCGACGCCAAAGCAAAGCAAGAGTTGGTTTCCTATCTATTCGTGCAACAAAGCCACTGTGAAGCGATATGAAAACCTTTATTCTGACCATTGGGGATGAGCTGTTGTTGGGGCAGGTGACAGACACCAACTCCACATGGCTGGCAGAAAAGATTGTTCCGCTCGGGTATGAAGTCACCGGCAAGATGTCGGTCGGCGACGGGCGGGCTGCTATCCTGCGGGGCTTGGACCAGGCCTATGCGTGGGCGGATGTGGTCTTTGTCTCCGGCGGGCTGGGGCCGACGGACGATGACCGGACGGCCGCAGTACTGGCGGAGTATTTCGGATCGGACCTGGTCTTCCGCGACGATGCCTTCGAGATGATCAAAGGGCAGCTGGCAACCTACGATGTGCCGGTATCCGAATCTCACCGCCGGCAGAGCTTCCTGCCCGCCGATGCCGAACTGCTTCCCAACAGCCTGGGCACGGCGCCCGGCTTGTGGATTGCCCAAGGCGACAAGCTGTGCATCGCGCTGCCCGGCGTACCGGGCGAGTTGAAAGCCATCGTCACCGAGGCGGTCTTGCCGCGGCTGCGCCGCCGGGCCGGCGACTTGCACATCACTTACAAGACGCTGTTGGTAGCCGGCATTCCGGAAAGCGAACTGGCGGAAATGTTAAAAGACTTCGAGGCCGGCCTGCCGGATTTTCTCTCCCTGGCTTACCTGCCCAAGTTGGGTACCATCCGCCTGCGGCTGACCGGCAGACATCGCGACGAGGAGCAGCTGCACCGCGCATTGGCGGAGGCGGTGGACCAACTCAAAGAAATATTGGGGCCGCTGCTGGCGGCAGAGAGAGATACCAATCTGGCACAGGCTGTCGGCGAATTGCTGGTCGCCCGCGGCGCGACCCTCGCCACGGCGGAGAGTTGTACGGGCGGCCGGGTGGCCCACCTAATCACTTCCAATCCGGGCTCATCGGAATACTTCAAGGGCAGTGTGGTGGCCTACGCCAACGAGGTGAAAGAAAAGGTGCTGAAAGTATCACCCAAGACCCTGGCGACCAAAGGGGCTGTCAGCCGCGAGACCGCTGTCCAGATGGCGGAACATGTCCGCCAGCTGCTGAATACCACTTATGGCCTGGCCACGACAGGCATCGCCGGCCCGGGCGGCGGCACGCCACAAAAGCCTGTCGGCACCATCTGGATTGCCGTCGCTTCGCCGGAAAAGACCGTGGCGAAGAAACTTCAACTCGGCAATAATCGTTTGGCTAACATTACGTTTTCTTCCGTTTTGGTTTTGAATTTGCTCCGGAAGGTTTTTCTTGTCCCCAAAGACACCTAACTTTGTCCGTCCGCGCAAAAAGAAGCGGCAAAACAACATACCGATGGCAAGAGTAGAATTAGTCATGCCCAAGATGGGCGAGAGCATCGTGGAAGCGACCATTTTGAAATGGCTCAAAAAGCCGGGCGACACCGTCGAAGTAGATGAACCGGTTCTGGAGATTGCCACCGACAAAGTGGACTCCGAAGTGCCGTCGCCTGTCGCCGGTACCATCGCCGAAATCCTGTACAAGGAAGAGGACGTAGTCGAAATCGGCAAAGTCATCGCTATCATAGAGACAGAGGGCGAATCGGCGGCTACCGAGGCATCGCCTGCCATCGCCGTCACGCCTCCCTCCAACGGGCACAAGAAAGCCGCTGCCCCGGAGCCCCCGGTGGAGACTCCGGCACCCGTGAAACCTGCCGCGGCGGCGGGCGCCGCCGCGGCGCGGGGCTCCGGCGGGCGTTTCTATTCCCCGCTGGTGCGCAATATCGCCAAAACAGAAGGAATCTCTCCTGATGAGTTGGACACTATACCGGGTACCGGCCTGAACAACCGCGTCACCAAGGCGGACATCCTGCAATACCTTCGCCAGCGCACCGGTCGTCCCGCTACTCAACCGGCCGCACAGCCCGGCACACCGGCTGCCGCTCCCCAAATGCCGGCCGCGTCAGCGGCACCGGCCCCCAACACATTCGACGGTCACGTCGAAATCATCGAAATGGACCGCATGCGCAAGCTCATCTCCAAGCACATGTCCGAGTCCTGGCACACTTCGCCGCATGTGACATCGTTTATCGAGGTGGATGTGACGGATATTGTCCGTTGGCGGGAAAAGAACAAGCAGGCTTTTCAGGCGCGCTACGGTGAGAAAATCACTTATACGCCCATCTTCATCGAGGCGGTCGTCAAGGCCATTCTGGACCACCCGCGGATCAATATCTCTGTGGATGGGGAGAAAATCATCCTGAAAAAATACATCAATATCGGGATGGCCACGGCGCTGCCTGATGGCAACTTGATCGTGCCGGTCATCAAAAATGCGGATCAGCTCAGCCTAGTGGGGCTGACCAAGCAGGTCAATGATCTGGCGCGGCGGGCGCGCACCGGTCAGCTGAAACCGGATGAAATACAAGACGGTACTTTTTCGGTCACCAATGTCGGCACCTTCGGCAATGTGATGGGGACGCCGATCATCCCGCAGCCGCAAGTGGCCATCCTGGCGCTGGGCGCCATTCGCAAGAAGCCTGCTGTGCTCGAGACGACGTATGGCGATGTGATAGCTATCCGGCACATGATGTTCTTGTCCCTGTCATACGATCACCGCGTCGTGGACGGGGCGCTCGGCGGCACGGTGCTCAACACCATTAAAAAATATATGGAAGCCTTTGATCCCAACCGAGGCATCTAACGCCGGCTTATGAGATGGTACCTCCCGTTTCTTCTGCTTGCATGGTCCAGTTCGCTGTATGCGCAGTCCTTCCGCACATTGAAGCGTGAAGGCGACCGCTATTTCAAGGCCGGGTTTTATGAGCTGGCCATCGAGCGCTATGAGGAGTGCTTTCGGAAGCGGCCGACGGCGTACGAGGCCCATTTCAACCTGGCTATTTCCTATTTGTTTACCAACCGGCTGACGGAGGCGGAGGTCATATTCAAAACCATATATGAAAAGCGCAAGGGCGCCTTTCCCAATGTCAGTTTTTACCTGGGCTATCTCTATCACCGCCGGGGTCGGTTCCGCAAGGCGGCGGCTATGTACAAGGATTTTTTGGCCAACAACGCATACTCGCCTTATTATGACCTGGTCAAGGCGCGGCTACGCCACTGTGAGAGCGGGATCGTGCTGAGCGCCAAGCCGCCGATAGCCGGAGTGGAGCGGCTGCCGGCCCCGATCAACTCCAACTGGAACGACCTACATCCGGTCTATAGTCCCACTGCCGGACGCGCCCGGATTTATTTTTCGTCTGACCGCGACAATGTGCTGGGGGGGCTCCGGGATCGCTACGGGCGGCGCGACAATGAGCACGGGCATCGCAATGCGGATATGTTTGTGGCGGAAAAAGCGGCGGGCGAGTACACGGTCAAGCGGCTGTCCGGCCTGCTCAATACTTCGCTGTACGATGAGATTACGGGCTTTAGCAGCGACGGCAAGATCATGTATTACAAGAAGGGCTATACCCAATACTCGGGCTTATTGTATGAGGATCACTATGGGGCATCAGACAAGGAGCGGCTGTCCGGCCAACTGAGCGAGGTGCCGTTTGACATGCAAAAGGGGGATGCGACGCCTTATTTCTACATGGATTCGGTGGTGCTGTTTGCTTCCCGGCGTCTGGGTGGCTTTGGCGGCTATGATCTGTATCGAAGTGTCAAAACGCCCGGCGGATGGTCCGAGCCGGAAAACTTAGGCCCGGAAATCAACGGTCCCTACGATGAGAAATGCCCCTTTTTGACGCACAACGGGCGGGGCCTGTATTTCAGCTCCAACCGCCCGGAGAGCATGGGCGGCTTTGACATCTTCAAGTCCACCTATAATCCCATCACGGACCATTGGTCACCGCCGGCGAACCAAGGCATCCCCATCAACTCCCCGGATGATGACTTGTATTTTTCGCTTGCCGAGGACGGCTGGCATTTTTTGCTTTCATCCAACCGGGTAGAGGGATTCGGGAGGCATGATATATACGAGGGGCGGTTTTTCGAGGCCCAGCCGGATCATCTGGTGATGGCCGAAGCCGGGGAGGCGGAGATGCCGGCCGACACGCAGGCTTGCCGGGACGCTCAGGTGTTGGTTCAGCATTATGACTTGGGGGTTATAGTACCTGACAGCAGCCGGTTCGCGCAATTACATGGTTTGACGGAAATGGTCAATGCGCATCCGGATGCGCGGCTTTCATTAAAGATGGTTCGCGTCTTCGACGGCGATAAGGTGGACTATGTACAGGGTTTGGATCCGCTGTCTGTGGTGCTGGTCGCGTTTTTCAACAGCAACCTGGCCCATCCCGTGATCTATTCGGTTCAGTTGTTGCCGCCGGATGACTTGCCGATGCCGGGCGGGATATTGACCGGCCGGATGTTTTACCGGGAGGACACGATAGCGGTGCATACATACGGCCGGCCGGCCCTGGCTGCCGGACTCAAACAGGAATTTTCCAAGCGGCATTACCGTGTGGAGGTTCGTCCGGATCCGGAAAAGGACGCGGCCTTTATTCTGAAAAACAAATACGATTTGACGTACCAGGTGATGGCGGGGCAATACGATGAAATTCACGTCTTTTTCGGCAAATTCCTGACGCGGGAGACTGCCGAACAGTGGATGGACGAACTGGAGCGGCACGGCATCCGGACGAATGGCGTGGTCGCGTTTTACGGGGATTTTCCGTTGAGCGACGGCCGGGACCGGCCTTGTGCCACGGAACCGGCGAATCCGGACTGACCTCGCCGGCCTCGAATCACAAGGAAGCCCAAACGGCCGAGCCTTGTCCAGGTGCCGCCGCCATAGTGACGACGCCCGCCGTCACTATGGCGGCGGCACCTGGTTTGCCTGACATCCGGGGGCACCAATCTTTGACATAACTCCGCGAGCAGTATTCCCTATCAGGTTGGTTTGGCAGACCTATCTAGGCCTGGGAATATATCTACCATTGCGCGGCATAGGATAGCAGTCGTTAATCTTGTTTGCGCAATCCAAGAGAAATAGACCGGCCGGTTTTGGAAAGCTTATAGGTTTGTAACTGTTTAGGTGCCCGCTGTTTTTGTGCTAAAATGGCCTTTTTGCCCCTGTTTTTGCTGTATGCATGATGAGTGCTATTTGCCACGTATCTTTGGGCCTGTAAGTGCGGGACGTTGAATAGCGCCTTCGGCGCGGTTGAATACTGCGTGTTGAATCGCTGCGCGGTTGAATGGACCGGTCACCTGGTTTGCCTGACATCCGGGGGCAACAATCTTTGACATAACTCCGCGAGCAGTATTCCCAATCAGGTTGGTTTGGCAGACCTATCTAGGCCTGGGAATATATCTACCATTGCGCGGCATAGGATAGCAGTCGTTAATCTTGTTTGCACAATCCAAGAGAAATAGACCGGCCGGTTTTGGAAAGCTTATAGGTTTGTAACTGTTTAGGTGCCCGCTGTTTTTGTGCTAAAATGGCCTTTTTGCCCCTGTTTTTGCTGTATGCATGATGAGTGCTATTTGCCACGCATCTTTGGGCCTGTAAGTGCGGGACGTTGAATAGCGCCTTCGGCGCGGTTGAATACTGCGTGTTGAATCGCTGCGCGGTTGAATGGACCGGTCACCTGATTTGCCTGACATCCGGGGGCAACAATCTTTGACATAACTCCGCGAGCAGTATTCCCTATCAGGTTGGTTTGGCAGACCTATATAGGCCTGGGAATATATCTACCATTGCGCGGCATAGGATAGCAGTCGTTAATCTTGTTTGCACAATCCAAGAGAAATAGACCGGCCGGTTTTGGAAAGCTTATAGGTTTGTAACTGTTTAGGTACCCGCTGTTTTTGTGCTAAAATGGCCTTTTTGCCCCTGTTTTTGCTGTATGCATGATGAGTGCTATTTGCCACGCATCTTTGGGCCTGT
>JALVEF010000010.1 GCA_027031185.1 Saprospiraceae bacterium | reverse complement strand
GTATCTTTGCACGGACGGCGAACCCAAACCAACTCTAACCCAGTTAGAGAAACTTCAAACAAAAAGTGTCAAACCAAAAGTAAACACTTAGTTAAAACGGTCAACGTCATTCAGGCATTTTCATGACACTACCATTTACCTTGGACCGTTGACCTTGGACCATCAAACCGTAAGTGCGGGGCGGACAAAAGCCAAAATTACTCCCCATTTTATTTGCAGGAAAAAGGGCATAGACCTATCTTTGCCCTCCACTTTCGGGATGTAGCGCAGCCCGGTAGCGCGCTTCGTTCGGGACGAAGAGGTCGCAGGTTCAAATCCTGTCATCCCGACTTCATTACTGCTAGGTGAAAAATAAGGTGCGCCCCCGGGCCCAACGAGCCGGGGAGTGTTGGTACCACGGATGCAGCGGTAAGCTGCCCGGGGCCGCGCGGTCCGCCAACCGGTCAAAAAATATCTCTGTACTGCTCGAGATTCCGCTCGAATTCTTGTTCGATTTCGCTCTCTTTTTTGCGGATGGCATCCAGAGCAACTTTTACAGTTTCCTCCGGATACTTCCGCTGTTTTTTGGTCAGCCGGTTGTGGATTGTGTTCTTGTGTACCCCTAACCTGAAAGCTACTTTTTCGACTAGGTCATAGTACTTCAGGACGCGATACAAATTTTTTAGGTTTTCTGTTTCCACGTTGAGGATAATTTGTTGTAATATTGTGTCCAGTTACAGAGCCTGTGCCGCAAAGTTACTGAAGAAAGAATGAACATTGCACGGAATTTGCGACAATTCGTGCATTTTTCCTTCAAAAAACAAGCAGATGGGAAGAAAAAGCCGAGTTACTTTTGGTGAGAAACTGAGATTGTGGAGGATTAGGATGGGACTAAACCAGCAAGAGTTTGCCGGCAAGATGGGTCTGTCCAGGACGACATTATCGGCTTACGAAACAGGGAAACGCCCCACAGCGAGCTTTGTCAGGGCTTTGAAAAGAGCCTATCCGCAAATTGACTTGAGCGCCTACATTGACGACAATATCGAGGAGCCTACCGTCGTGCAGGAGCGCGTCACGATTGAGGATCGCCTGGAGCGTATCGAAGAAAAATTGGATCGGCTTTTGGAGCGTCTCAGTCAGTAATCTCCGGTGCATTTAAGTTGGTGATGCCTAAAACAGTCCGTGGTATGGTCGTTGACCATACCGGTGGCTTGCATGTGTGCGTACAGGACCGTGGGTCCAATAAACTGAAAGCCTCGCGCTTTCATGTCGCGGGCAATGCGAACCGATAAGGGCGTAGCCGCCGGCACATCGGCCTGTGTGCGCCAGTGGTTGCAAATGACGCGCCCGTCCGTAAAATCCCAGATATAACGCGCAAAAGATCCAAACGCCTCCCTGACCGCCAAAAACGCGCGAGCATTGGCGACCGTGGCCTCTATCTTTTTGCGATTGCGGATAATGCCCGAATCACGCAGCAGGCTTTCAATCCTTGCCGCGCGATAGCGCGCAATCTTTTCAAAATCAAATCCGTCAAAGGCCTGCCGGAAATGGGCGCGTTTGCGCAAGACCGTCAACCAACTCAATCCGGCCTGAAAAGTCTCAAGCGTCAAAAACTCAAACAACTTGCGATCATCGCGCACCGGCACACCCCATTCCGTATCGTGATAGGTAATATACAACGGATCGTCCGTGACCCATGCGCACCGGTTGAGCTCTCCGGACATCAGCTGGATATTTAGGCTAACTCGATCAATATCTGATTTTTATCTACTGCGTCGCCTTTTTGAACGAGGACGCGTGCCACACGGCCGGAGCGGGGCGCCTTGATGATATTCTCCATTTTCATCGCTTCCAAAATCAAAAGCGGATCCCCCTTGTCAAAGCTATCGCCCGGCCGGACAGGAATGGCCAACACCAACCCGGGCATAGGTGCCCTTATCTCTTTTATATCGGCCACGATTTCTTTGGTCAAGCCCAGGGACTCTATCAAACGGGCATATTTGTCCCGGATACGCACGGTAAAGCGCCGGCCATTGATCTTGAGTACATATCGCTTGGCGGGATAGTCCGCCTCGACCAACTCCACATGGTACGACTGCCCCTTGTCCAGTACATGCCAACGGCCATCGCCTTCTGCTACCATATCCAGCGCACCCGCCACCTCAGGCATAATGTCCTGTGGGGCAAAACCGTCCACTTCCACAATAAAAGCTGTCTGATCCATGCCGCCCGTCTATTGACCGGGCAAATTTATCGAACAAAGTTTTATTTGTGCGCTTTTTTGCAGACTTTTACCTCATAGAATCCAACGGCAGTGCATGGACTGGAATAGCATCATCCGAATGGCTTGGGACAGCGTACGAACCAACTGGCTCCGCAGTGCGCTGACGATCTCTATCATTGCCATCGGCATCATGGCCCTGGTCGGCATCCTGACCGCACTGGACGGCATTACGCATTCGCTAGGAGATTCGCTTTCCGGCCTGGGTGCCAACTCGTTTGAAATCATCCGCAAAGTGGAGCGCTCCCACCACCATCGTCCGCGTTCGGTGGCTCCCGTCATATCTTACAAGCAGGCTATGGGCTTCAAAGAGCGCTTCCGCGCACCCGCCAAAGTATCCGTTTCTGTCAAAGGCAGCTTCTCCGCCGTTGTCAAGTACGGACGCAAGACTACATCACCAAACATTGCCGTCATCGGTATTGATGAAAACTACCTGGCCGTCCACGGGCTCAAACTGTTGATGGGGCGCAGCTTTTCCGCGCAGGAAGTCGCACATGGCGCTCATGCCACCATCATCGGACACGACCTTGTCAAGGAATTATTCCACGGACGACCGGAGCTGGCCCTCGGGAGCCATATTACAGCCAACAATATCCGCCTTAAAGTCATTGGTATTCAAGAAGAACAAGGCGCCGGCATGAACAACTCCGGGGACCGGAGCATCTACATACCACTCTTTGTCGCCAAACAACTGTACGGCTCCAATCCCAAATTAAACTATGAGATTGTCGTGCGGGCACGCAATACGGATGACCTGCCCGGACTCACGGCGGAGGCCGCTGCCTTGTTTCGCCAGCTTCGCCGACTTCGCATCACGGACAAAGACGACTTCGAAATCCAAAAGTCCGACAGCATCATCGCCATACTCAAAGAAAACACCGTCACGCTGCGCGCGGCAACGATTTCGATCGGGCTCATCACCTTGCTCGGCGCTGCCATCGGCCTGATGAATATGATGCTGGTGTCCGTGACGGAGCGAACGCGCCAAATCGGCATTCAGAAAGCGCTCGGCGCCCGGCAAGCGGACATCCGCCGCATCTTCCTGACGGAAGCGTTGCTCATCGGACAGATCGGCGGAGTCATCGGTATCATCCTGGGTATTGCGGTGGGCAATATCATCCCTATCAAAATGGGCGGGCATTTTGTCATGCCATGGGGATGGCTGGCACTCGGCATCGCCATGTGTCTGCTCGTGGGCGTGCTCTCGGGATACTATCCCGCCAAACGGGCTGCCGAACTGGATCCCATCGAGGCCCTCCGCCACGAATGAGACCAGGGTGCCCCCACTTACAGACGCTGTTTAAGCAAGTCGGCCACGCGAAACGAATTGGCATAAATGGTCCAGGTGTAGGGAACGCTGCCGCCGGTAGGCATAAAACTGCCGTCGGTGACGTACAAGTTGTCCACTTCGTGCGCCCGGCAATCTTTGTCCAGCACAGACGTGGCCGGGTCTTCCCCAAAGCGACAACCACCTGCCTGCAGGTTGGGCGGCGGATTGGCCGATGCACTGCCATATATGGATTGGAGTCCCATCTCGCGGAAGATCGCTTTGCAGCGGTCGGCAATGTATGCGCCTACGGCCTTGTCATGTGGATGCGGCTCCAACCGGATACGGGCCACCGGATCGCCCCATTTGTCTTTGACCACAGGGTCCAGTGTGACGCGCGTCCCATCGGTGGGCAGCCAGTCCACAAAGATCTCAAAGCGCAGCTTGCGCACCTCGTGAAAATACCGGTATAAACGCTGCTTAAACTCCGCGCCCGTCACCAGGCGATCTCCATCCCACTTTTGCTGCAAGGCACGTGGAATCGGGTTGGCATGCTCAAACAAAAAATCCACGATGCCCCCCTTGACCGGGCGTCCGTCCAATTCTATTTCGTAGAAATCATGAATGGACCGATTGACGAAAACGCCCGGCGCCATCAGTTGCTCCCACGTCGCGGAGTCATAGTCTTCGCGTACCAACAAGCCGCCCCCGGTGCCACCACCCGAAAACACCAAATTGCGCCCCACCTGGCCGTGATTGTTGGCCAGCCCTTGCGGAAACTCCTTATTGCGACTCATCAGTAGCAGCCGGGAGGTCTCCACCGCTTGTGCCGCCACGACAAAGACGCGCGCCTCCACACTTTGTTTTTTGCCGTTGGCATCATAAAACCAGGCCCGCCGGACGCGATGATTCCCATCGGTGGTCAGACGATATACTTTGGCATTGGGTACCACGTGGCAGTGGCCGGTCCGGAGTGCATCGCGCAAGAGGGCCGCACGGGCGCTGCCTTTGGCATCGGAACTGCAGCCGTAGCTCCCGCAATAATTGGAATAATAACAGCTTCGACGCTCGCCTTTGGGCCGAGACAGAATGGCCCGCGGCGTCGGGATGGTGGTGAGACCCAGCGCCCGGGCCGCCCGGTCAATCCGTGCGGAGACGATATTTTCGCGCAAGGGCGGATAGGGAAAATCCGGTGTGGAGCGAGGCTCCAGGAAGCGATGCGGCACCACACGGCCGGACACACCGATGACGGTCTCCACCTTGGCGTAATATGGCTCCAGATCCTCATAGCGAATGGGCCAGTCGGCAATATTGGCTCCTTTTATGTCTCCAAAAGTGGACCGCAAGCGAAAGTCCACGGGTTTGAGTCTGTGGAAATAACCACTCATAAAGTTGGATGAACCGCCCACGCAATTGCCATTCCAGAAGTCCCGCCCGGTATCATAGGTAGAGCGGGCATCCACCTTGCCCTCCTCATCTACTTCGGCGATGACATGGCGCTCATCGGCCAGGTTGGGCGTATAGACGCTGCGGCGTACGGCCACCAACTCGTCTTTGGAAAAATCCTTTGTCCGGTACCAGGGCCCTTTTTCCAGGACGATGACCGTCTTCCCGGATTTGGCCAGTTCGTAAATCACCGGGCCGGCGCCTGCACCACTGCCGACTACACACACGTCATATACATCGAGCAGTTTCATTTGTCCAGATCTTGGATAGAGGTGATGACCTGATTCAGGCGCTTGCGCTTCAGGATTTCCGGATACCGGTTGGCGGGGCCGGGGCGTGGTTTGCCGGGGATATGGCCGAGCCACTTCCATCCCTGTTGTTGGACTTGTGTGCCATATACCGGATCAATGACCAGGGCATCAATGAGGACGGAGAGCATCCGGGAAAAGAAGTCTTCGCCATGCCGCTGCGCTTTCAGGTGCTCCAGCACATCGCGCTGCCGGACACCGGTCAACTGACGAAAAGCCTTTCCATGGCGCTTTTGAGCCAATTCGAGACAACGCGTCAACCCACTCCGGATCTGGGCCTGAATATCCGCATCATATAACGGATCGGCCAACAACCAATCCAAATAAGAAACTGCGTGTATGTCACGGCTAGCCGGTCCGTTTCCATCTGAGGGGAGCAGAAAAGAAAAAATAGCCTCTGCCGCGGATGCCTCGGCGGCGGAAAGCACCGATGCACCGGCAGGCTGTTTGCATTGCCACGGCAACAAAAGGCCCAGACTGCCCGCTGCCGTTGTCCGCAGAAAGCTTCGACGCGATACGCCAAACCGGGTGTGTTTTTTCTCAAGTTTCATGGCAAGGTATGAAGATGAAAAAAGCAGTATCCTACAACGAGGATACTGCTCCTATCATTTTCGCGGGAAAGTTGCGTTTAGCCGCATTTGCCTTCACCGCATTTGCCTTCACCGCATTTGCCATCTTTCTTGGCTTTATCATCCTTGGCTTTGCCGTCACCGCACT
>JALVEF010000009.1 GCA_027031185.1 Saprospiraceae bacterium | reverse complement strand
TGGCGTCCTGACTGACAAATACGGGCGCACCTCCATCCGTCGCCTCTATGCCATCGGCGAAACGACCTACACCGGCCTGCACGGCGCCAACCGCCTGGCATCCAACTCTCTGCTCGAAGCCATGGTATTTGCCCATCGTGCCTTCCGCCATGCTTCCCGCGTGGTGGATGATTACGCCATCCAAAAAAATATCCCCGAATGGGACGCCAAAGGAACCACCGCACCGAAGGAGCAGGTGCTCATCACACAAAGTCTGAAAGAACTCAAAGATACCATGAGCGCCTATGTCGGCATCGTGCGTACTGATGTTCGCCTGAAACGGGCCCTGGACAGGCTACATTTGCTCTATGTCGAGACCGAAAAACTATACGCCGAAACAACGCTCTCTCCTCAATTGTGCGAATTGCGCAATTTGATCACCGTGGCCTATCTTATCACCAAATCGGCCTCTATGCGCAAAGAAAGCAGGGGACTCCACTTCAATACCGATCATCCCCAAAAGCATTCCTTTATCGAAAATACCATTATGTAACGAACTAGGAGCGCACGTGAAAAAATACGCTGCGTGAGTGTGTGCCAAATTTTCTTCTGCCTGGCTTTTTGATCAATCGAAGAAACGAAGAATCGAGGAATCGAGGAACCGAAGAACCGAAGAACCGCAAAACCGTCCCGCACTTACTTGCCCATAGTGCGGAGGAAATGGCCTTCATCATACAAAAAGCCTGTGCGGAAGGACGAAAGCTAAAATCCTGTAAAGTAAGTAAGTGCGGGGCCGTTTTTTGCCGGAGTTTTTGGAGTCAACTCATTACTCTACGATGACCAATGGCCGGTCATGCGAACACCGAATAGGGTATATAGTACCATGCCACAAAAGAAAAGCCCCCATGGCACGACACCGCCACAGGGACTCTCTTAGGTTTCAAAAAGCGGGGTTGCGCCACCAACCCCGGATTAGGTAAGTTTAGGTAAGTTTCCATCACCAACCTAATCTAAGACACACTCGCATTTGCCAATATGCCAAGAGCGGTCAATTAGATGCTAGTTTAGAAAAAGCACATTGCCTGACTTTTCAGGCAAAAACACTGGGACAAAGATGGATGAGCACTAATCAATTTTCAAGGCCCAAATCCGATTTTTTTTTCCGACTTTTTTGCGCTAAAATGCGGGCGAATCGGAAAATAGCATTGATTATCAATGATTTATGAAATGAGTTTTGGGCGCGAGAAATTTTTGTGACACGGTTTTTGGTGCAAACTTTTCCAAATTTTTTTTACCTTTGCCATACCGTGAACATGATAAACAGCACAAAAAAGCACCTGAAACAGGCGTTCCAGGTGCTTTGACGACGGTGCAAATGCCAAATCAGAAACCCAAAATCCAGTCTTGAACAATGATGAAGTTTGTCTGGGTCTGAATTTGGAAGCCGTCTTGTGTATGATGGACGGGATTTTGTGCGTTAGAAGCGAAGACAACAGAAGCGGCCAAAACAAGTGTGAGAAAAACTTTCTTCATGATTCGAAGTTTTGTGTTAGAAAATGAAACAATGGCGCAAAACTGCCCGCCAAATCCTTGATTGCCAAGGCATTCGAGGCGAAAGTGTTAGGCGAGTCTTGCCGGTAAAGCACTTTGTAAACCATCTGTTTTATTTGAATTTGTGCCGTTTGTATATTCTGACTTTGCTTAACTGTCCGCCTCTGTCCTCGTTTAAGCATTAAAAAAATCTTACTTTTACCGTCCCCAGTCAGGTCACAGTGTGGTGTTTTGCCCTACTCTGCCGGATGGGCAGCCGCCTTGTCACCCCAAAAAACCGGCGGTTTTTACCTTGTTGACGGCATTACCGTATGAAGCAATTAGTGGAATTAATCGGGATTTATTCCGGTGACCGCCGGAGTCGCAGGACTCCCTTTGGCCGGAGCAATCGGTCCTATGCCGCCAAACTCTATCACCTGATAGCAAGCGAAGTGGTGGACAGCGACACCACGGCCATTATCGCCCTGTTCGGTGAAAATACGGCCGCCACCCGGCGCATCTATGCGCGCACCAAGTACAAACTCCAGCAACATCTCGTCAACCTGATCCTGGCGCGGGAGACTGCGGACAGAGAGGACCCGCAGATCCGAAACACGCCCGCCCAGCTCCTACGGCAATTGTATGCCATCCAGGTGATATTGTCCCGGGGAGGCATCGTGTCCGGCGTGAGTCTGGCCAAGCGCCTGCTCAGGCGGGCCGAGGAAGCGGAGCTGTACCACATAGCCCACCAGCTTGTCCGCATTCTGCGGCGGGTTTATGCAATCGTGTTGGCGGACCGAAACTTGTATGATCAATATCAGGCCAAATTTGAGAGCTACAAGATACTGATGGATGCCATCGAAGAGGCGGAAAGCATGTACTTTGATTTGGCCCTGGACATCAGCCACCAAAAGAACCGCACAGAAGAATTTCGCGCCAAACTGGACAAATACACTGCCGCGGTGCGGAAAATGAAGGTGCCGATGCGCTCCTCGCGCCTGTTTTACTACCGGCAGGTGATTCCCATCATCCGCGCGATGACGCTGTACCACTACGCCGAGGCGGAGCGGCTATTGGAGCGGGCTATTGACGGCCTGCGCGAATTGCCTAATTACCAGCCCAGTCAACTGGTCAGCTTCTATATCAACTTGATCAAATGTCAGGTGTATCTGCGCAAGTTCGAAAAAGGCCAGCGGCGTATTGAGGAGGCACTGAAGCTGGTCAAAGCTGGGAGTTTTAACTGGTTTCAATTCAAAATTGCGCAGATGACCCTGGCTTTTTACGCGGAGCGCTATGATTATGCGGTAAAGGTCTATTCCGACGTGCGCGGGCGGCGGCGGTATCACAAGCTGGCTAAGCCGTACCGCGAACTGTGGGATATGTACCTGCTGTGGATGCGGATACTGGATAAGGTCGGCAAGCTGGACTTGCCGAGGAAATACAAGAGCCGGCACTACAACATCAGTCACTACGTCCACAATCTCAAGCTATTCAAGCGAGATAAGGAGGGTTTCAACGCCAACATTCGCATTGCCCAGTTCTTTTGGCATCTCGCCTATGAAGACTTCCATGCATTGTACGAGATGGAGGAAGCATTGCAGCGCTACCGGCGGCGCTATGCCAAGAGTAAGGTGCCCCTGGAGCGCCGGACCAATATCATGTTTGGTTATATCATCGGATTGATCAAGCGGGAGTTTGTCTATGGGCATTGTCTGCAGATCACCAAGACCGCCCTGCGCAAGTTGGAAGAGACGCCGATGGGGGCGGATGAGGAGTTCAACTTTGACATTGAGATCATCCCCTACGACATTGTGATAAACTATACTATGGAGCTGTTGGCCCAATACCGGCTCAAGCCCGGCCATAGTTAGGCCCGCGTGCGGCGATGGTATAGCCACCATTGGCCGGCGCCGCGCACCAGCAGGAAGACCGCCAGCGCCAACCAGAGCCGGTGCGCACCCATTCCGGCACTCAAATAATAGGTGGCCAGAAAGATCATAAAGGCGACAAGCATGGTGTCCCGCATGCCGGCTGAGTCCGTGAGGCCGATATAGACCCCGTCCCAAATATAAGATGGCGTGCCTGCCACGGGCAGCAAGACGGTCCAAAACAGCAATTGCCGGGCCGCCTGCTGTACGTCTTGTTGGCCGGTAAAAAGGCGCAGCAGCGAGTCGCCCCACCAGGCGTACACGCCGGCGTATATCAATGCCAGGCCCATGCCCCAGTAAAAGACATACCGGATGGTCTTGTGCAGCAGACCGGTCCGGCGCGCACCTTTGTACTTGCCTACAAGTGCTTCGGCCGCGTAAGCGAATCCGTCCACTCCGAAGGACATCCAGTTGAGAAATTGCAAAAGCACGACGTTGGCAGCCAGTACAATGTCACCGGCGCGTGCCGACAAACTGTAAAAGAGAAAGAATGTGGTAGAGAGCAGCAGTGTCCGAATGAATATATCCCGGTTGATCCGGAAAAAGGCTGCGACAGCTTCCAATTGAAGCAAGGTCTTGCGCCTGAAATGGCGGAGCAAGTGGCCGTAGCGAAAAGTGAATAAAATCATAGCTGCTATCAGACCGGCGTATTGGGCCGTTACGGTCCCCCAGGCGACGCCGTCCACCTCCATGCCCCCGTATCGCACCAGGCCGTAGCTCGTCCCGATATTGACCACGTTGATGAAAATAGTCAACCACAGGGGGTACCACACGTTTTGCATCCCGAAGAAGAAGCCCGTCAGTGCATATAATGCCATCGTTGCCGGCGCGGCCCAAATCCTGATATTAAAATAGTTTACGACCTTCGGTCGTAGGGTTTCATTTACTTGCATGAGTCGGACCATCAGTTCGCGAAGCGGTGTCTGCAGCAGGAGGATCAATAGGGACAGGGCGGTAGCCAATAGTAAGGCCCGGAGGAAAGTATGGACTATCCGGCTGTTGTCCCCGGCCCCGTAGGCCTGGGCTGTCAGGCCCACGGTGCCCATGCGCAAGAAGCCGAAGTTCCAATACACGAAGTTAAAAATCATGGAACCCAGGCCGACAGCCCCGAGGTGGAGTGCGGAGAATCGCCCCATCAGGGCCGTATCCACACTGCTGAGCATGGGAACCGAAATATTGGTGAGAATATTGGGGATGGCCAGCTTCAGGATTTGGCGGTGGATGGCGGATGCCTTCATAGCCGGTGACTGAGTGTCTGCAAAAAGCGGTGGATGGCCGAGGTAGATACCTTAGCTTCGGATGCCAGATGGAGCGCTTTTTCCCCGGCTTGCCGGGCTTCCTTGATCTTGTGGTTTTGAGCCAGTATTTGGGCCAGCGTAAAATAGGCTTCCCAGTCCTTGCTTTTTTTGGCGGCTTTGGAGGCGCAGGATTCCGCCAGCTCCAGGACGCCGGCGTGACGGGGGAAGGCCTTCCAGGCGCGGAACGCCAAACTGTGGAGCTGCTCCGGGTCGCGGCGGACCGCTTTGGCGTATCGTTTCGCCGCTTTGAGGTATTTGTCCGCATCTTTGACTGCGGCGTAGTAGGTCAAATCAGCTTCCAGACCAAATGCGGCGGCCTTCGCGGGATATTGCGCTTTCATGATTTGCTTGGCCTGAGACAAAAGCGATTCGTCCTGAAATTCGATGGCGGTTTTTACGGTTTGTCTGCAAGCCTTTTCAATGACTTGGTTTACTTCTTCTTTGGATTTTAGTTTTTCGATTTTATCGCGGTAGCGTATCAGGAGGTCAAAGACCTTGGAATCGGCAGCGGTGACGGCATTGAAAATAAAGAGGAGATTCTCCTTTGTGGTCAGGTCTTTTTGGGTGCGCAGGTATTCATTGACCACCTTGGCAGAAGGCTTGCCGGCATTGCGCAGGGCCTTGACGTATTTGCGCAGGAAGGCAGCGTCTTTTTTGCCTTTGGCAAAGAGGTCGTCCATGGCGTCAATATTGTCGTAAATGGCCAGCGCCTGCCGCGCCAATTTCAACAGGCGTTCGGGATTGTGGTAACCTTTGGCGCGCTTGACAATGGCGCCTGTCTCGTCAATGAAAAACAGGGTCGGATAGGCGTGTACCGGGTACTTGCTCCGAAAATCGGCGTCCCCTTTTTCCATGTCTATTTTGAGATTGATAAAGTGTTCGTTGAAGAAGGCACCCACGGCCGGATCGGGGAAGACCCGGTTGGCCATGGCACGACAAGGGCCGCACCAACTCGTGTTTGCATCCACAAAGATGAGTTTCCCCGTTTCTTTTGCTTTGGTAAGTGCATCTTTCCACGGTCCGTGAAAGAACTCAATGCCCTGGGCAGACATTTGCATTGTCGGTATCCACACCACCAGTATCCACAACCACGCTCTCTTCATCTTCATTGCTTTGCTATGCCTACTAACCGATTTTCCGGTGATTTTGTTGCCAACGGGTGGGGGGTGCCGGGCAGGCGCTATCATTTCAAAACGGGGATTAGCGGCGCAAAAAGATGATTTTCGTCACCAAATGCCCGAAAAACTGTCGCAATAGCGACAGTTTTTCGGGCCGGGGGCTAAATTTGGCTGGTGTAATAACCAATCGAATGCCCCATGAACAAAGCATACGCACTACTCATCTTTTTGCTGCTGGTCATGTACGGGCCGGTGGCCGGTCAGGAAGTCAGAACGATAGACGGCAGCCACAATAATATCGAGCATCCCGACTGGGGAGCCCGACTGTCTCCCCTGTCGATTCCCTCGGGTCTGGACTTTGCGGACAGTGTGGGCGCGCCGGCGGGAGCAGACCGGCCGTCGCCGCGCGTGGTGAGCAATGGCATTTTTGCGCAGGATGGCCGTGACCTGGCCGACCCGCTCAATATGAGCGAATTTTGCTGGGCTTTCGGTCAGTTGATAGATCACGATGTGATACTGGTGAGCGATGATGCGAGCCAGCCGGCGCAGATACCGATCCCGGCCTGTGACCCGTATTTTGACCCGCAATGCACGGGGACGGCCTACATTCCGGTGTTCCGGACGCGCTCCGATCCTACGAGCGGTACGTCACCAGACAACCCGCGACGCTATCTGAATGAGATCACGCATTGGGTGGATGCCTCCTTTTTATACGGTTCGATGGAATCCCGTGCCCAGTGGTTGCGCAGTTTCGAGGGCGGGCGTTTGCGGACATCGGCGGGCGATCTACTCCCGTACAATACACTGACGGGAGAATATGACGCGCCCATTGATCCGGATGCGCCGGCGATGGCTTTTGTCAGCGCAGCGCCGGGCCCGCACAAGTATTTTGTGGCCGGTGATGTGCGAGCCAACGAGAACATATTGCTGACGGTACTCCAAACGATATGGCTTCGCGAACATAATCGTCTGGCGGATTCATTGTCGGCTGAGTACCCGCAATGGTCAGACGAACGGGTCTTCCAGAAGGCGCGGCGGTTGGTTATCGCGCTGATGCAGCACATTACTTTTGATGAGTGGCTGCCATCCGTGGGTATCCACCTGCCGGCGTATGGTGGCTATAATCCTTATGTCACCCCCAATATCTCCAATCTGTTTTCGGTGGCATCGTTTCGTATCGGACATTCGCTTGTCGGCCAGGAATTTTGGCGGTTGGATGAACGGGGTGACACGATACCGCAGGGGAATATCCGGCTAAAGGATGCTTACTTTCAGTCGCACCGGCTATTGGCCGAAGCAGGCCTGGATCCAATTGTGCGCGGGATGGCCGCGCACCATCAACAAGCATTCGATGCCAAGCTAGTAGATGACCTTCGCAACCGGCTGTTCGGAGCGCCGGGTCAAGGCGGTTTGGACCTGGCGGCGATCAATATTTTCCGCGGTCGGGAGCGCGGCATTCCGGATTTCAATTCGGTCCGGCTGGCCTTCGGGCTGACGCCATACACTTCCATTGACCAAATCACCGCCGATGCGGACAAGCTGGCCGAGATACAGTCGGTGTACGATGACGTCAATAACATAGATGTCTGGGTCGGCATGCTGCTCGAAGATCCCTTGCCCGGCAAGTTGATGGGAGAGACCATGCACAAAACCCTGTTTACGCAATTTAGGCGGCTGCGCGACGGCGATCGTTTCTATTATCTCAATGACCCGGAATTGTCGCAGTCTGAAATCCGCCGGATACAGCAGACCGCGCTGTCGGATATCGTCCGTCGCAATACACATGTCAAGCACTTGCAACATGCTGTCTTTTATTATATGCCGCGCGACGAAATTGTCATGGAACAGGTTTCCATGCCGGAGGACAGGCTGGCGTCTGTGGTCGTGCCCAATCCGGTGCCGGCGGGAGATGCGGTGGCCGTCGTGGTGTCTTCGCCTGTGCAGGCAGACGGTGAGCTGGTCCTGACGGATATAAGCGGGCGCCGGTGGTACGCCCGGGCGATGCACCTGGACAGGGGCCGCAATATTTTTCATATTCCGACCGGGCAGCTGCCCAAAGGCGTATATCTGGTGGATGTAATGAGTGCGGGCAGCCGGACGACGCAGAAGTTGTTGGTGGAGTGAATGATGCGGTAATTGTTTAGGTTCCCGCTGTTTTTGTGCTGAAATGCCTATTTTCCCCTAAAAACGGGAGCGCCTGAACAGTTACGAACAAGTTACCTGATGCGCAGGCCGCCCGAGTGTGTTATCATGGACAGGTCACCCGGGACTACCTCGTCTGTGCACCGCATCGGCTTGAAAAGCCGATAAACTTTTCTTTCGACGGGCGCGGCGGTCACCAGTCAATTTTGTAATAGAAAATGGGGAGCAGGCCCAGTTGGTATTCTTCCTGGATGGGGTTGCCGCTCGGGTGGTCGGGCGCCCAGCTGAGTTTCAGGATGTTTTTGGTGCCGAGGATATTGACAATGTCCAGGGCAAATTCATGGGTGACCCGTGGGCGGTTCCATTTGTAATTGATTTTGAGATCCAGCCTGAAGTAGTCGCGAAACTTGCGGGTGTTGAAGCTTTGGTCCACGAATACGACGGTTTGGTTGAGATTGGATTGGACGGTGTCCGGGTAGCCGTACCATCGTCCGCCGGCGTAGGTCAGCTTGCTGCCGATGTCCAGGCTGCTGTTGCCGAGGGTGAATTCTTTTGATACCAGAGCGTTGAGGGCATATTGGCCGTTGAAGGTCGTGTTGCGCCATACGTGGTCGGAGCCTTTGTATTTGGAGTCGTACAGGGACGTAGTGAGCAGGTAGTAATAGCCGCGGGCAAAGGAATGTTCGACGGTCAATTCGATGCCGTAATTTCTGCCGATGCCTTTGTTGACCAGGGTGGTATCGGGGAATAGTCTTGAGAAGCCGGATCCGGCATTGATCATCGAAAAGGACGACGGAAAGGGCTTGACGGGGACCTGGGAAAGTCGTTGGTAATAGGTCTCCAGGCGCATGTGGACGTTGTCCGTTATGACCTTGTCGAAGGTCATAACGGCATGCAGGCTTTTTGTGAGTCCCATGGAAAGATTCTCTTCAATGGGGATGCCCCGGGCGTCGGTTTTGTCGCCGAAGTAGTATAGGTACGGACTTTGTATTTGCGAGTGATAGCCGAGGCCGAGGGCCAGTTTGTCTTTGGGCGTCAGGCGGTAGGTCAGGCCGAGCCGGGGCTCAAAGGGGGAGAATGAGCGGTCATTGATACCGAAATACAGCGCGGTCACGCCGGCGACGAGGCTGAGGCGATTGTTGAATTTGTGCTTGTATTGCGCAAAAGGTTGCAGCAAGGGGGCGCGGTCGCGGGCGTCCCAGCGTTTGCGCCAGTCTTCCATGTGCAGGACACCCAGTGAGTCAAAATGATGGGTGCGGACGCTGTCCAGGTAATTGAGGAAATAGTATTCGGTGTAGAGACCGAACTTTAGCACGCTTTTGCGGGAGAATTTTTTGTTGAATCCGATGTGGGAGACCAGTTTGTTGGTCATAAAGCTGTAGTTGAGGTTGTTTATCAACGTGTCGAGAACAAAGTAACCGTCCTGGTTGACGTGTCGCTGGAATACATGATGTGTGGCGATGACGCGCTGGTGGGTGGCCCCGGCGGACCATTTGAGCAGTAAGTTGTGAGGAAACGATTTGGTATAGGTGACGCCGGCGACTCCCATTCGTGAGCCGAACAGCTGGTCTCGATCGTTGTCGCCATAGAGCAAGGTGGATGGGTCGGGTTTTTCCTGATCGGACAGAATGATGTCAATACTGCTGATGCCTCCCACGCCCCAGATATCCAGGGCGGCGTTGCCCGTCATGGGAAAGTGCAGGCGGAAAGCGCCGTCTTGGTATTTGGGTGTGGCGTTGGTGCCGACATTGATATGGAGCCCGCTGAACAATTGGAGCGTAGAATAGCGGTAAGATGCAATAAACGATGAGCGCCGGCTTCGGGAGACAGGTCCTTCGGCGAAGAGTTCGGTACCCAGGAAGCCGAGTTGGGCGGAATATTCATAGTGTTCGTTGTTGCCATTGCGCATTCGCAAGTCGAATACACCGGCGATGCTGTTGGCATATTCGGCGGGGAAGGCTCCGGTGAAGAAGTCGGAATTGCCCAGGTACTTGTTGTTTAGGATGGCTGCGGGGCCGCCGGATGTGCCGGGGATGGCGAAGTGGTTGGGATTGGGGATGTTGATACCATTGAGTCGCCACAGGACGCCGGCGGGCGAATTGCCGCGGATGATGATGTCATTGCGGCTGTCATCGGCGCCTTGTACGCCGGCGAAGTTGGAGGCCATCCGGCCGGGGTCTCCGCGGGAGCCGGCATAGCGGTCGGTCTCTTCGACAGTAAATTGGCGGGTGGAGACGGTGGCCATTTCGTTGATGGCTTGGCCCTTGCGATGAGCCTTGACATTTACGGTTTCAATTTGGATAGCGGTCTCTTCCATTTGGATGGCCAGGACGACTTCCTTGCCGGATGTGACAATGATATTTGTCATACTGACGGGTTCGTATCCGATGTAGGAGCATTCCAGGCGGAGCCTGCCGGTCGGGATGCCTTCGATGCGGAAGGTGCCGTTCTCATCTGTTGTGGTACCCAGTACATCACCATGTGCGGGAAAGGCCTGTATGGAGACTCCGATGAGTGGGAGGCCGCTCTCCTTTTCTATCACGGTTCCGCGAACGGTCTGAGTCAATGCTTGTGCGCGCAAAGCCCGGCCGGGTGCGATCCAAAGCAGTACGGCAGTCGCCCAAGTCAAAGCGTTTTTCATCCTCTTTTTGTGTGTGAAAGTACGAAGTTTGTGCGAATTAGGGTCTGGCGGGAGCGGGCCCCTGTCGTAGAGGAAGAATGCTTTTCGGCAAAGCAAGTAAGTGCGGGAAGCGATAGAACAGAAGGAGCACCTAAACAGTTACAAACCTATAAGGTTTCCAAAAGCTTATAGGTTTGATGCACTATTTTTTGAGGCCGATTTCACGGAGGCGTTCGTCCAGATATTCGCCGGCGGTGATGGGGGGATAGGCCAGTGGGCGTTTGTCGGAGACACAATTTGGCAGGCAGTCGAGCCGGACTTCGCTGCGGGGGTGGAGGAAGAAGGGGATAGAGAGCCTTTCTTCGTGCCACCGTTCGCGTGGCGGGTTGATGACGCGGTGCGTGGTGGATTTCAGATAATTGTTGGTCAGGCGCTGGAGCATGTCTCCCACATTGATGGAGATTTCGTTATGGTCGGGGAGGACATCAATCCACTCACCGGCCATATTTTGCACTTGCAAACCTCCGGCAGATGCGCCTACCAAGAGCGTGATCAAGTTGATATCTTCGTGTTGTTCGGCCCGGATGGCGGATGCCGGCTCAGTGGTGATGGGGGGATAATAAATGGAGCGCAGGATGCTGTTGCCGTGGTGGATTTTAGGGGCAAAGTAGTCCTGGGGCAAATCCAGGTATAAGGCGATGGCTTCGAGCAGGTGCGCGCCTGTGCGTTCGAAGGCGCGGTATAGCTTGATTCCCAAATGAAAGAATTGTGGGACTTCTTCTACAAAGACATTGTCCGGATACTCGGCTTTGATGGGGTCATCATCGTCAATTTCCTGGCCGAACTGAAAAAATTCCTTCAAGTCGGCGACTCGACTATGTTTGGCGTGTTCACGGCCAAAAGAGGTATAGCCTCGCTGGCCGGCCAGGTTGGGGATTTCGTATTTCATTTTGGTTTTTACGGGCAGGTAGAAGAACTCCATAGATGCCCGGTAAAAGTCTTCTACCAAGTCCTGAGGAATGCCGTGATTGCGCACAATGACAAAACCCACGTGGCGGAAAGCATCGCCCAAGTTCTGAACGAATTGGTGCTGTTGTTCGGATGTGCCGGCAATAAATTGCCGGAGGTCCACTTTGGGAATGGAAGTAAAGTCATACATGGCCTGCCTGTTTTGTGACTGAAGCGATAAGACCGGCTTTTGGGGCTGAAAAGATACGGGCTTGGTCGCAATATGTCAAAAATTGCCAGCGGATGCGTGGTAGATCATCGCCGTCAGGCTTTGTCCGACGGCGCGCAGGCTTCGCTTGTCAATGACTTTCAGGTTGTCAGCTTGTGTATGCCAGTGGTCACCGAACAAGTATTCTCCGTTGATATTTTTGCGGTTAATGATGTTCAGCATAGGGATACGCGCCATGCGGTTGACAAAGAGATGGTCGTCAATCAAAGCCGGGGCTTGTCCGTCCAGGAAGTACTGGCTGTAACCGATGTTGCGGGCCAGGTTCCAAAGCTTGGAGGCATATTCACCCGCATAGGCGCTGCTGACTTCGTCCACCTGGAATTGGGCATTTTTTGCGCCGACCATGTCGAGCAGGACGCCGAATTGGGGCCGATAACCGGGCGGCTGCAAGTTGGTAGCCCAATACTGGGATCCTTGGCACCAGGATGTACCATCGTCGTCGCTGCCGCCTTCGGGCTTTCCCTGATCTTCGGCATCAAAGAATACGAAGTCCACGCCAATGTCGGCCGGGTGTTCTTTGAGGGTCTTGGCGATACTCATCAAGATGCCCACGCCGGAGCCTCCGTCATCGGCCCCCAAAATGGGGCTTTTGTCTTTGGGGTCTTGATCCGCGATATATCTGGTGTCCCAATGTGCCGCGAGCATAATGCGGTGTGTGTGTTGTGGATTGTAAGAAGCGATGATGTTGGTGGCGCGGTATTTTTTTCCGTCGGGGAAGTAGGCGTCAAAATTTTGCTCAATGACGCGAAAGCCCAAGTCCTTGAAATAGCGCACAAGCCACTTACGCATATTCTCATGAGGTGGTGTGCCGGGGACACGAGGTCCGAAGTCCACTTGTTCCTTAATAAAGTTATAGGCGGCGTCCACATCAAAGGCGGGTACTTTGACGGTCTTTCGGGGTTTGGGCTTTTCGGTTGTTACCGGTTTGTTTGCCGGTTCGGTGGAGCTTTCGTTTTTACAGGCTGTGGTCCACAATAACAGGCCCACGGCCACGAGGAAAAGTTGCTTCATATTGTACATTGTTATGCGTGTTGTCCAAACGAAAGGCAAGATGCATTATTTCCGTAATTGTTTAGGTACCCACTGTTTTTGTGCTACAAACAGGAGCACCTAAACAGTACTATTTCCAGGAGAAAGATTGAATCAAATGCACGACATCGGCTTTCAGGAAGTCGTAAATGGGCTTGAGTGAGTCGGGGTGGACTTCTGTGTGGAGGTATAAAGCTCCCCGGATAAAGTGCTGCTTTTCGTCGGTGAGATAAAACTCCAGCGGCGTAGCGGATGGGCCGGTCAGGTCAAATAGCTTGCCGGTGAAGACGCCTTTTTTTTCGATGGGCACCTCGTCAATAAAGTTGGCTTTTTGGGTGTGCTCGTTGGTAAGGCGGTAGGCATCCTGGATGAGCTCATCGTACCGGTCTTTGGAATGAAAGGGGTAGTAAGTGAGGTGAAGTTTGGCATTGAAGTGTGGGATAAAGATGTCATACCAGCAGTCATTGGGTACGGGCTCGCCCATAAACTCGGTATTTTTAATGGGGCGGCTATAAACGGGATACTCAAAACGGAAGGGGCAAGATGCGGTGTCGAATACCAGATAAGCTCTTTCGGGGAAGGTGATTTTGGGGTATGCGTGGGGCTTGGGTACGGCGACCGCCTTGTCGCGGCAAGCGACAATGGACCAGCTCAAAAAGAGCGACAGGATGAAAAAAAGCGATATCCGGAAGTGAGTCATTATGCTGCTGAAGTTTTTTCTTTGCCTTGGTGCGGAAGGGTGACGCGGATTTCGCCGATGCGTCTTTTGCCCATGGAGAGCACCTTAAATTTAAAGCCCTTGATTTCAATTTCGGTTCCCTTTTTGGGGAAGTCCCCGTTGACTTCCAGGATCATGCCCGCCAAGGAATCGGCTTCATCGCGCACGTTGTCGAAGTAGTCGGGGTCAATGTTAACAATTTTGCAAAACTCACTGATCAGCGTTTTGCCGTCAAAGACATAGATATAATCGTTGATTTTTCTGTAGTCCACGTCTTCATCTTCGTCAAATTCGTCCTGGATATCACCGACGACTTCTTCCATGATGTCTTCGAGCGTGACGAGGCCTTCTGTGGCGCCGTACTCGTCAATGACGATGGCCATGTGGACGCGCTCGATTTTGAACTCTTTGAGCAGGTCCACGATGAGTTTGGAATCCGGCACGTATTTGACTTCCTTACGGACCAGGTTCTGCCATTTGAAACCTGGTTTTTCACGGAAGAATCCGATGAGGTCTTTGACGTACAACATTCCGTGGATGTTGTCAATATTTTCTTTAAAGACGGGGAAGCGGGAGAATCCGGTTTCTTTGATAAGGTCCAGCACTTCATCGTATGCCATATCCCAGTCCAGTGCTTTGATGTCAATACGCGGCTGCATGATTTCTTTGACGGTGATGTCTCCGAATTTGACGATGCTCTTGAGTAGGCCTGCTTCTTCTTCTGCGGCCGTGGTGCCGTGGGTGGTCAGATCAATGGCTTTGTCAATGTCTTCTTTGGATATGTCGTTATTGCTGATTTGGGTGGCCAGCCGCTTTTCGATGGCATGTCCCCACCGGACAAGGAGTAAGGCCGGGCCGTAAAACAATTTGCGCAGCAGATGGAGCAGGGGTGTCATCCGCCGGGCAAATTTTTTGTAGTCGGCATAGGCCAGTACCTTGGGCATTACTTCTCCGACTAAGACTAAAATAAAGGTGACCCCGATGACAGCGATGGCGAAGTTTAGCGCTTCGACAACTTGCCAGACGGTCAGGTTCCATTGAAGGCGGTCAATAATGTAATAGGCCCATTGTTGCATGCGCTCCTGGGGCAAGACTCTGCGCAAGTATAACTCACTCAGCACAACGATGGCGACATTGACCAGGTTGTTGGTAATCAGGATGGTGGCGAGGAGCAGGCGGGGTGCGCGAATGAGGTTGAGCATTCTTTTGCTTTTGCGGTCGTTTGCCTGCTCCAGGTCGGAAATGTCAGCCGGTTGGAAAGAGAAAAAAGCAATCTCCGAACCGGAGACTAACGCCGAGACAAATAAAAGGGCAAGCAAAAGGAGCGCACCCAAGATGGCGAACCCATCCGGTTGGGCGGAAAGGAAAACGGGATAAAAGAGGCCAGATAACGGGTCGGGGTCCAAAAAAGAGCAGTTAGTTAAACAATCGTGCCGTCTTATTAAAACGGCAGGTCATCGTCTTCTTCGTTATTCGGTGTGGCGGGCGTTCCTGATGTTACTTTTGGAGATTTAGCGGCCACATCGGCAGGCTCTTCTGCGGGAGGCGGTGGAGACTCATAAGCATCCCCGCGTTTTTCAAGAGGCTGTAAGACACGGGCGACCACTTCGGTGATATAGCGGTCGCGGCCTTCGGCATCCTGGTATTTGCGGGTGGTCAATTTGCCTTCGATATAGACGAGCGAGCCTTTTTTCAAAGCGCGTTCGGCTTTTTCAGCCAGATAGCGCCAGGCGACGATATTGTGCCATTCGGTCATCGTCTGCCAATTGCCATCTTTATCGCGGTAGTTTTCGTTGGTAGCGATGGAGAAGGTAGCGACTTTAGTCCCACTTTCCAATGTCCGTATCTCGGGATCCTTGCCCAAGTTACCGACTAATATGACTTTGTTGATCATAGAAGTGTCCAGATTTAAGTACAAATGTAAGGTTTTTTTGGCAATTGTATGTAGGCGGCCAAAGGATGAGGTTTCGGTGTGCCCACAGGCCCAAGCTGCCACAATGGCGTCGCCCGACGCCATTGTGGCAGCCGGATGGGTCGGCCGGTGTGCTTATTTTTGCAAAGCCGGTTGGGCTTGATCGGCCTGTTTATTGTCCGTTTTGGGTTTGGAGACGGTGAAGTTCCGGATTACGATTTCGGTGACCTGGCGGCGATAGCCTTCCTTGTCGGTGTATTGGCGGTATTGCAGTTTGCCATGTACGGCAATAGAAGTGCCTTTACCAGCCAGATGGGCGAGGCGCTCGGCCGTTTTTCCCCATGCCACAAGGCGATGCCATTGGGTCTCGCGGACCCACTCGTCGTTGCGCTTGTAGTCTTCGTTCGTGGCCATGTTTACGAAAGCCATGGCATTGCCATTTTCAAGTTGGCGGAATTGTACATCGGAACCCAGGTTGCCGATCAAGGATACGTGATTGCGCAGGTTGTTCATGACACAAAAATTTTTTGGTGAAAGGCAACTATTAGGTACTCGCAGTCTTTAGGGAAAAACAGGAGCGCCTAAATAGTTACGGTGAAAGAATCGCGATCCGACTGGCGGACCGAGTGTCGGCGCAAAGATGCAGGTGGTGTCAAGACATTATCCGTTTGTAAACGTTTATATCCGTTTATATCCGTTTACAAACGGATAGGTGGTTGATTGTCAGTGGGTTATGATTTTTGCGGGTAGTGATGGCCGGGCTGTAGGTATAGGTGTTTCGTCCCCTTCGGGGCCGATTTGATATCGGCCCCGAAGGAGGCGACAAAGCGCGCATCAAAGTTTTGCGTTGATGCAATTACAATTTGATGCCGACGGTAAGAGAGACGGTGTGGTGTTTTGTGTTAATTAGTGCTGCGGTTGGTTTGAGATAGTCCCCGCTGAAAGGTGCGTACCCTTCGGCGTATGCATTGGAACGCCAAGCCAGGTCGGCGAAGAAGTTTTTGACGCGGTATCCTACGCCGAGGCTATATACTTTGGAGAAACTGTCGTCGTCGGCCAGGGCACTGCCGTACAAGCCAATGCCTGCGCGGAAACGAAAAGTCTTGTAGCGATATTCGCCGCCGGTGCGGAAATTGGTCGCCTGGCGGAAATTTTTGCTGATTTGGCGGTTCAGGTCACGTTCCAGGTCCCGCGTCTCTTGTGACTGCAACTCTCGCGTCAGGTCAAATTCGGAAGAGGCGTAGTTGACGAGGCCGATATCCACGCCCCAAAAAGCACGCCGCCCGATGACGACGCCGCCGCTCAATATGGCGCGCCAGGGAGTGCGCACGCGATAATCAAAGGCACCGGATTCTTCGGGTGTTTTTTCGTTGGAATGTTCGCCGGCGCCGTCGGTGTATTGGTAAAGCATGGTGTTGTTGTAACTGTCGGACAGATCCAGCCAAGTAGGAGAATGCAGAGCCATTCCTATGTGCAGCATTTTACTGACTCGATAGATGAGGCCGAGCTTGACATTGAAGCCGGAGCCGCTGGTCGTCACGTTTTCGTCAAATCGCAGGCGGTCAAAGTATTGGATGGTATTGTGGTCATCACGCTCCTGATAAGTTTTATCTACTTTGTAGCTCAGGACAGGGATTCCAAAGCTCATACCGATATAGATCCGGTCTTTGTAGTTGCTTGCGAGGGCGATGCCGAGTTCGCCCATAGAACCCCTTTCCAAGATGTCCTGACTGTGGTAAAACGAGTCGGTGACACCGGAGAAATCGGACTCGTAGTTTAGGTCGTGGTTGTCATCATAAATGGCAAAAACATCATAGGCCAGGCCGGTGGTGTAGTTGTCCAGGTCATTGGGATCCACGCCGCGCGCATCATCCACAAACTTATCAATCAAAGAACCGGAAGCGTCTCCTTCAAAAAAGAAACGGCGGTTATAATTGGTCTGCCGGTTGTAGGTGACCGATACATTGAGCGCTTTCCAGTCACTTTGGCGGGTGCGCCCGGCAAAGACAATGCCCATAGCCGGCAGGCTCATAAACGATTTGTTGATTGATTCTTTTGTCGCGCCAAAAAGGCTACTGGTATGCGTACCATCCCACCCGATCGCAAAAACCAGCTCCGAACGGTGATAGCGTCCCAGCCCCGCCGGATTAATACTCAAGGCGCCGATGTCCGCGCCGAGGGCTCCCAGGGCGCCACCGGCACCTACGGTGCGTCCGGATCCGTCCACCTGAGTCATTGCATAATGAAGCATCTCCGTATAGACCTGTGCGGCCAGGCGTCCGGCATGCCCAAGGCAGAACAAAGCGGTAGTGCCGGCCAGGAGAAAGAGTCGTTTCATTTTTCTTTGTTTTGTAACTGTTTAGGTACCCGCTGTTTTTAGGGATAAAATAGGAGCACCTAAACAGTTACGTTTTGACAATCGCTAAACAGCAGGTCTCCGGCTATAAGCCGGCCCCGCTTTGGAGGCAGTTCCTGCTTGAAACTGCCTCCAAAGCCCGGCTTGGCTCATAGCTGTTTGTTTGTTGGAACGGAGATTAGAAGCGCCCTCTGTTACGAGAAGAGGACCGGGAGCTTCTCCCCGATGAGTTGCGCCGGCTGCCGGAAGAAGCACCGGAACTCCGGGGCGCTGCCGGTCTGCTCGAACCGGATGCGCGTGACCGTCCGGATGACGGGCGGGAGTAGCGTGTGGGACGCTCGGCCGGTCGTGTGCGCCGGCGGGGACGCTCGGTCCGGGTGGGACGCGACCGGCGATTGGAATCGGCGCGATGCCGGGACCGGGTGTCGGAAGACCTGTTCCAGAAGCCACTGCGTGTGCGCCGCTTTTCCTTGCGGGTACCCGGGCGATGTGGCTTGGTGCTGCGAGGTGTGAGGTCATCATCTTGTGTGCGCACATGCCTGCGTGACTTGGGTGTGCGTGAGGGCTTCGGTTCATCCGGGATGGACAGGCGCTTGGGCCCGGTACGGCGCACCGGTTTTGTGTTTGTGGTGGGCGTGCGGGCCGGTTCGGCTTTTCTCGAAGGTGTAGCCGTGCGGGCGTTGGCGCCGTTGTGGTCGAAGGGGACGCGGCTTTTGGAGCCTTCTTTCACGCCGTTGGAGCGGGCGGCACGGCGGGCAGATGTGCGGACGGCACCGGCGTGGCGGGGGCCGTAGTGAACCTTTTTGGTATTATTGTAGAAGTCGTTGTAGTAGTAATT
>JALVEF010000008.1 GCA_027031185.1 Saprospiraceae bacterium | reverse complement strand
TACTTACTGCTGAATTGGCACTTATCTTGCCTAACCCACGCAGGTAACTTTCAAGATCCCAGCCTTTACGCTCTGCCCATGCCTTTACTAGCAGATCTTCTACTTCAGTTCTCTCTACTGCTGACTCCCGTACTATCTTTACAGGCATCGTTTGACTGTTCTTATCGCCCTCTCAAGGCGTTTCGCTTTCTCGTACACATAACGCATGTTATACGGCGAAACTCTTGTGCAATCAATTGCAAAAGAATCCCAACGCAGCCACTTCACGGGCACTTTTTCTACTGAAGTCATGGCAATATCTCTTCCTCATAATGCTCTTCTAATTCTTTACGAATCCTCGCCCACAGCTTTTCTTCCCTGTACCTCTGCACACTACCTATTACTAGCAGTAACAACGAAAGACCAAAGGCCCCAAAAGCACCCAACACAAACACCTTAAACACGTTTGTCATGTAACCAATCTCAGGATCTTTTGCTATAACCAAAAGCACTACAGCAAACACCCACCCCAAAACAAACGAAAAAGCTGCTCCTTTGAAATAGCCCATACTCATTCCTCCCTTTCTTTCAGTTCATCCATACATTTCTTGCATATACGCAAATGCGGCATCCCTGCCATAACCATAGTCCCACATGCAGGACAATGAAACTGCCCTATTGCATTCTGTGCTTCTCTTGGATCATACCCACACGGCGATTCATACAATTCCGATACAGAACTCAGGCATCTTGCACATATTTCTTCATTCATTACCTGCTTTTCCACCGTGCTCTTCACATTTTTCCAACTCTACCCCAACCGGCCTGCCAAACGGAACCCCTGCTGTCTTACGTACAGCATCACAAAACTCCTTGGTTCCATCGTTGTACTTGATTACCCCAGTCGCCCCGCACTCCTTGCACTTGAAATACACCCCGCCACTCTTGATTACATCATCAAAGGTAGCCAACTCCTCCTTGCACTTGTCGCATACATCAGATGCAGGAACCTTCTCATACTCATCAAGTGGCTCCCACTTCAGGTTCAGATACCCATACTGCTTTTCAAGCTCCTTGCGAACTTCATGTAGCCGGTTTCTGCTTGCGTACACCCACTGACCATTCGGCAACTTGGCCTTTCGCACCGCACCAATGGTCAACTCATTGGCTTCCCCTCCGCACCGAGGGCAATACGTCAGGTGCGGGTCAAGCCCCTTTTCAGGGTCCAACGGAATCATGTCATCCTGCATAACAGCCTCCTTGATATTGATACACGGGCTTCGGCACGAAGAAGAACCGATAAATCTTCCTCCACGCCTCTACATTAGTCGTGGCTACGCCTACACCACGAGGCACGAAGTAATACCCTTTCACCGACATAACCAGCGCACAGCTTTTCTCAATCCATTCCTTCATCTTCAAAGCTGCTTCTTCCCCACCATTCGGTACTATCTGCATCCATGCGGCTGCTGGTTCTACACCACTACTAACAAGCTCATGGAGCTTAATCATCAGTTTGTGGTACGTCATCACCCAACACCTCCTTGAGATCTATATCATACACCGCAACCAACACACTTATGGCCAACTTTTCCAACCCTGTCATGCCTGATGGCACTCTCAGTTTCGCCTCAAAAACCTGCAACTCTATAAGATCTGCTAAATCTTTTTCTAACCCCTTCGCTTGATCCTTCGGCACACATACATCAACTACACTACCTACGGTCTCCGTTCCTTGTTGCCTTACTTTCTCATGCAACATCCTTGTTATCTTTAGAAGCGGGCCATCCATCTTACTTCACCAGCTTGATGTGCTTCGGCTTGGTCTTCGCCTTGCCCACACGATGCAGAGTCAGCGTATACCCCAGCGCCTCTGCAACCTTGAGGATCGTATCCAGCCTCGGCTTGCGGGTCTTGCCTTCCAGCCAGTTGTAGATAGTCGCCTTCGACACCCCCGACAGTTCTGATACTGACCGCACCTCATAATCGAACAGCAGGTCTTTCAGTTCCTCGAACACTGCCAGTTGCTCATTTGCCGGGATTTTCAATGCTGCTTTCATCACTGCCTCCTTGATTGATTAAGAGTTTTGAATGTAGCACTCTGCTACCCATTTGTCAAATTATTGCGTCAACCCTCCTTGCAATTGATTGCAACGCTTGATAGCAAGCTGGATTGCCAGTCTTGCTTGATGCTCCTCGATCTCCGTACCTTCCAGAGATACGTACATCAGCATCAGAGTCTTGATCCCCGCCTCCATGCCTTCCAGCGACACCGTGCCGGTATTCACCAGCTTGAAAAACTCCGACGCTTCTTCCTTGAACTGCTGATACGTCACTGCACTCTTGAATACATCACTGTTCAGTAGCATTCTCTTTCTCCTTCATCGCCATCAGAAACTCCATAGCCTTCAGAAACGCCTCCATGTCCACATCCAGTCGAAAGCACAAAACCTTATGCGATTCCCCCAACTCCGGGTAGTAGCTTTCAGTCTCCACCACCTGCGACAGTTGCAGGCGCATGTTGTTCTCCAGTCTGCCAAGGACAAACAGAATGTCTTCGTCGTCCGGCACCCCACGCTCATCTGCTTTGTGTACCAGTTCTTTCAGGTCTCTCAATTTCATGGCTCGCTCCTGTAAAAATGGCCGTCCTTGGCCTGTTGAGGGGTTATTCTTCCACCGTTACCCATGCTTTAGTGACTTCCATGAGAGTCACCAAGTCACCACTGATGGCGTTCTCCAAATACTCAAGTTGTCGTTTTCTATCCAAACCTTCGTACTCCAACATATTCCTTACCCTTCGCAGAATGGCTATTGGGTCATCCTTCACGTCCGAGAGGTTTACAGTGATGTTGTCATAGATGGGTTCTACCATTTTACTTTGCCTCCTTGTATTCCGCGTAACCTTCTTTGTAGGCCCGCACAAAGTCTTGCACCATACCCTGCATCTCCGAATAGGAGATTTGGTCTGCCAGTTCCTTTACTCTGGGGCTCTTGAAAGCCTTATTTTCCCGGCCTTCCTTCGCATCCAAATAACCTGCTTTGAATGCTGCTTCTATCGCTTCTTGTTTCTGCATCACCGACCTCCTTGATTTGTTGGTGTTTGGTTTTGATGGTGTAAGTATAGGATATTAGCCTAATTTGTCAAATATTTTCGGTATTTTTCGTAAAGTTTCGCACCTAATGCAATCAAATAAATGGCACAGTTCTTGTCTAGGACAAAATAAACGGGCCTTCCTTGGCCCGCTGCTGCTACTCTACCCCCACCCACTCCATCGCTGTCTGGAGCAGGTGATTGTAGTCCCCGCTAGTAGCCTCATCCATGAACTGCTGGATTTCCTCTGCCGAGGCACCGGCTTCGCGGAGCGCCCGCTTGACCTTGCCGAGAATGGCAAAGGCATTGCCGTCCTCACCAACCAGCTTCACTGTCACATTGTATTTCGCCATTTTCTACCTCCTTGATTGGAAAAAGGCCCCCTAACTGCGGGGGCCGAGCTTGTGGATTTCTTGGAGAGATTCGATGAGGGGCACCATTACTTCCTCATCAACACCATCCTCCAAGGTTATATGAAGAGCGTTGGATACCGCATACGCTTCCTCTACGCCGGGGATTAGTCGTACCTCCGACACCACCCCCAGCCAATTAACATCATCCCCCATGAGGATGATAAATTGCTTCATAGGCTTCCTCCTTCTGGTTGCTACCATAAAAAAGGAGGGGGTTACTCCCCCCTCCAATCTAAAATTGTATACAGGAGATCCAACTGCTCCTCGGTTGCTTGAGTTGGGAGGCAACCCCTAGCGTACCGTTCCAATCTGGCTTCCAAAAGTTGTATCTCCTCCTTGATTTCCTTGGTTTCTTTTTCCTCCCATTTTGTGAGGAAGCTATCTCTATCTACCATCACCTACCTCCTTGATTGATTGGTTGATTGGTTGATTGGTTGATTGGTGATGGTATAAGTATAGAGTATGGGCCTAATTTGTCAAATGTTTTCGGTATTTTTCGTTCTTATTATTGGCACAGATCTATCCTATCGCCCTTCATCTCTCTGCACAGGCGGCACAAATCGTGACGGGATTATGTAAAATAGCGGCGGACTTTCAAACTGGATATATTGGCACAGACCATGCCGAGATTATGTTAAATTCTACGAAAAACCCCAACGCAAATTGGGTATCCATACCCTAGTCTTGTTCTTCTTTCTTGTTTTTTCTTACCGCAAACCACAACCCGCAATCATACGAGTTCGTGCATTTCAACGTCCCATCCCTCAACAATACAGCGACAGAATTACACAGCGGGCAGCGATAATCCTCACCATCATACACATCCGCCAGCGGATACTCTGGCAATCTCCTACTAGTAGTCATCCTCCCCCTCCTCCGCCGCCTCCTGCTTGCCAGCCATGTAATAGGTGGCAAGCTCTGCCTCGCTGTACTTCCACCCCGCGTGATGTGAGTACCGCGCAAAGACATGCATGGCCATCGGGGAGTAGCCCATAACCCCAAGATTCATGGCCGCCAGATCCGGTCGTCCGCTTCTTGCTTGGTTCAGCAAATATGCCATATTACCCATGCTCCACCTCCTTGAATCTCTCGATGATTTTGGTGATGGTTTAAGTATAGCACCCACCCCTAATTTGTCAAATTATTTCGCATTTGCAATCAATTGCAGCCAGTATTTAATTGGCACAAAACTATCCTAACGTACATTAAAATGTAAAAATATAATTATATTTTAATATAAGCCCCAACGTAGGCAGAACATTTGCAATCAATTGCAAGCTACTCCGGCACCTTAACGACAATACGCTGAACTGTCTCCGGTATATCCCTCAACGGTACTCCGTGCTGCAACCAAATCTCCTTGCGCGTCGTCAGGCCATGCACTACACCAGCAATCGCGTCAGACACGTCTTTAGATCCTCGTGGCGGGTGGTCTATCTTGTTACGCTTCGTATCAAGCTCCAGAGACTCCAACTCTGTTATCGCTTTCTTGTGCATCGGCGCTCTTAGTCTGCCGTCGTATATCGTGGTTTTCAGGAACTCATACGGGGCTGTGGTCGTATCCATAGACACCAAACCTGTCGTGAACCCTTGACGCCGCAATATCTGCATCGAATCTGTAGACTGAAAGCTATCAAACGACACCCACTTAATGTTCAGCCCAAACTCCCTTAGCTTATACAGCAGTTCCCTAATCTTGTAGAACTTAATCTCCCCACCCTTCGGCGGCTGTATCTCTAACGAGCAATCCAACCTAATCACTGGCAATCTTTCGTGCAGCTTCCCGCCACGACTAATATCAACAAACTGTGGTACACATCCTATTGCCAAGCCTGCACTATCCCCAGACACAGCCAAGTCAATATGCGCCCATCTCGGCAAATCCGGCTTATAGAATCGCTTCGGATAAATCAGCAGCTTGGTCTTTTCAAAATCTACCTCGGTCGTAGACAGAATCGACGGGTGGCAATCAAACGCCTTGGCTACAGCTTCCCTATCCATGATGAACGGGTGCTTGGCAAGCGTTGCCACGCCTGCAATATCACGAAGCGCCCCCATCATGTCTGTTTCAAAATCTTCCTTGTATTCCTCTGGCACATCTACAATCAGGTGCCTATCCTTCGGATCTATTACGTCATTCTCGTCCAGAATCCTTGGCTTACGGTATTCGTCCCCAACAAACACCTTGAACCATTTACCGCTGAATCTATCAGCAGGCATCACATCCCACGTCCTCTTGTCGTAGATGAAGATGGACGTTGTGCCTGTTTCAGCAATCTCCTTACGTGCAGCCTCCTCACGCATATCCGTGAACTGCCCCGGATATTTCTTCGATGACACCAGACACAGAATCCCCGGAAGCTTACCTTGCTGCATGAAGCGTGACTTTCTGCGTCGTGCAATCGTGTTATACAAGGCTACCGCCTGATCATACGTACCACCATCTATCGAACGTTTCGATTTCTCTACCACCTCCATGAAGTTCACTTCATCAATCAACCCCCCAAAGACGTTCTGACCAATAGCAGACGTATCCGTACCAGCAACCGGCTTCACACTGATCCGGTTCGGAAACTTCATTTCAGACAAAACATACTTGTCAAACGGGAACTTCTCCTTGAAATACGGAGACTTTTCAATCATGGCCTTGAAACGCTCATAATCAACAGCCTTTGCCAGCTTTTCAGTCAAGTTCTGGAAAATGAACAAAATCTCCGAACTCTTGGCGAGGTTGTACAGCGCATGTGGGTTCGCATAACAGGACAACTGATACAGTTGATACGCTTGCGTGATTAGAGCAATCGTGGTCTTACCTGTGCCGATAGCTCCGGTCAAAATCGCCTCAATATACTTGCCTGAATTAAGCTCCTCAATCTCCTCCATGATTGCTGGGTAGACCTCACCCTTCATATCTAGATAATCCTTATCTTCTATGAACGTCCGTACTGTTACAGGCGTTCTCTTTAGCAGAGACAGCTTCAATACCTCATTCACAGACCCACGAGCAAGCGAATCCCGAAAAGCCCGGATGATCCTGCGCTTCTCCTTCAGGTCATCTACTTGCTCCATTGTTCTGTGTAAGGTCTCTGTGAGCGATCTAACTACCTCACTCGTCACCGCCATCCTGATCCTCCTCTATGACTTCACCTTCCAGTACAGCGGCTTCTTCGTCAAGTTCACGAATCATGTCATCCACTACGCCGATAAGCTCCTGCCTTATCGCGTCATCCCTGAAAACCTTGTCTAGGTGCTTCGGTACATGCCTTTCTCCTGTATCTTCCTGCAACATCCTTTGAACAAACCCTGCCCTGATCCCCAACTCCCCGTAATCTTTCGTAATTCTGTTCAACGTCTGTATAGCATCATTCAAAGCCCCCAGCGGGAAATTGGTCTGCTCCATGCGCTTGTATGCGATACGCACATGATTCAACTGCATTTCGATCATCTCGGAGTACACCTCCATCAGATCTACAGTCTTTTTTGCTCTTTCTCGCATGGTGGTCAGTGTCCGTGGATCAATCTCTTCCATCACCTCAACCGCTGTCAACTCATCCCTTCTATAGCGGTCGATCATCTTTATCATTGATATTCTTGCTACATCATTGTGCAACCCCCATTCTTCCTGAATGATCTTGGCAAGGTACGATGAAGACATACCTTTCTTGAGCATCTCCCTGAAATGCTCATACTTATCATCAGGCAGTTCCGTTATCCGGGCATACTTATTCCCCGGCAAGAATCTGCCATCTATATTCCGGTCTCTATCAAGATTCCTTTTGCTCATCTAATACTTCTTTTGTCGGAAACTTGTTGTCCAGATCGCCTATCCCCACTTTCTCCATTCCGTAGAAGAACTTCTCCTTTTCTTCTGGCGACATTTTCAGCAAAAGGTCAAACAGCCCGTTAATAACATCGTCCATTGCAACTGATTGCACAAAACACTGTTGCGCTACCTCTTTTGCTCTATTCAACTCCTTTTTCGACATGCGTACCCAGATTGACTGCTTTCCTTCGAAATCCAGAATCATATAGTGGTACTTCTCTACCGTCGCAGCCTGCTTCTCGAATAGCTCATTAAGCACCAGCACCAAATCTTCTACTGTCTTCACCTCCTTGGACGCCTCCTCGAATGCTTCCTGCATCTCCGGCGGTAGGGATTTCTTTGTCGATACCAGCATCTTCTCCAGTTCGTCAGGCGAAACGATACCGAACTCATAAGCCAAGTCCCTATCCGGGTACTTGGCCTGCATTTCTTCATACAGTTTGGTGAACTTTTCTGCGTTGATCTTTCCGTGGATCACATTGAGACGCATGTTCTGGAACTTCACCTTGTCCTCATCGTAGCCGTGCTTGATAACACACGGCCCGGTCTTGATCCCAAGCAGCTTGGCTACTTCCAGACGATGATGGCCTCCTACCACCTTATAGCGCCCATCCTCCTTCGGCACGACAACAAACGGCTCCAAAATCCCCTCCTCCGCCATGTTATCGAACAGCATATTGAACTTATCCTTGGACAGTTCGTTCGGGTTCCAGTCTGTCGGATCAAGCAAATCAAGAGGAATCTCCTTGATTTCTATACCCCCGGACTTCCCTGATGCTGTTACCTTGATGCTATCTGTCATTTCTTGCACCCCACAAGTGTTGGCGATACACGCCCCTCGAATGCCAGCTTCTTCAGTTCTGAGGTCGGGCGATTCTCCTCACCTACATCATGCCTTACCTGCGAGTTCTTTTCGTAGGCTGCAACAATAATCGGTGACAATTCTTGCTTATTGCGTACCCATCCCAGCATATCGTCATCAAGACGGCCACCTTTACCCCAAGCCTTGCCTATGAATCGCTTCAGGCATGACAGGTTCTTTTCCTGAATCAAGGTCTCCATGACGAAGTTCACATCAACATCTGGTGCGGCATACTTCAGGTCATTCCATACTGCCAGAATCACCCCCTGCCACAGATTCGAGTACACCTTTGACGCCTCTGCATCCTCAAACGTACCGTAATACGTTCTGTCTTCAAGCTGAGAAAACAGGTCTTGCACCATCTGCTCAAGCATTGCCAGATTTTTACCGCCCAACACAACTTTAGGCGGATTTATCTCATTTTCAACAGCCGAGTTTCTGTAGGCAAACGACGGGAACACGACATAACGATCCTCAATACCTAGACGCTTAGCCAGTTGACGAGCCTGCCCCGGCAGCGTTGTGCATCTCTGCACGAATACAGCGGTATCCTTCGCATAATGCTCAAAAATCTTGGCAGTATCCTCAAGTGCAGCGATTTTCAAACCCTTCTTACCGGGATCTGTCGGTACTACCGAAAACACGTAATCTGCTTCCGGTACGTGCTTATCAAGCAACTCCATAGGCGAGCATTCAGATCTGCTCTTGTTCTGATCATACGCAATTACTTGATGCCCATTGGCCTCCAGCATCTTTGCTGCCGCGTTACCAATCAGGCCATTGCCAAGCACTACACATTTCATTACCAGTTCCTCCAGTTCATAAGATCTTCTGCTATTTTTCTTGATACATCCTGCCCATACGCCTCTATTGGCGGTGGTGTTTCTCGCTGAAGATGAAGCGTTGCTTCTGTCAAAGCCTCACCAAATGTATGCGTTAGAGGGCTAATCAGGCAATTGTGCCCTGATACTATCGTTTCCTGTCGCTCAGTAGACTTACGAATCGTTATGCACTTCTTCCCCAGAATTGCCGTCTCCTCCTGAAGACCGCCCGAATCTGTCATAACATACTCTGCCTGCTCCATCGTTGCAATCAATTGCAAATATGACATAGGCTCAATAACCTTGACGATGCTACTACCCGGAACCCTGCTTAAAGCATCCTCCATGTGCTTCATGCTTCTCGGGTGACAGGGCAGCAACACCTCCCTAATCTCGTTGATAGCTGCCAATACAACAATCAATTCCAACACCTGTACCAATGTTGACAGATGATCAACATTCTCCGGTCTATGCAGTGTCGCCAAGACAAATCTTTGCTCCTGCTTATCTAGATCTGGCTTGTTCTCCTGTGCATAACGTACTGCATCGACTATTACATTCCCCAACACCTGAACACGGTCTCCGTTTATGCCTTCTTTCTCCAAAAACTCCTTTTGCAGTCTGGTCGGTGCATACATTCGATCTGACATAGAATCTATCGCCAGACGCGACACCTCCTCTGGCATCGTCATATCATACGAACGTAACCCAGCTTCTACATGAGCGAGCTTCCAACCCTCAGCTTTTGCAGCCGCCGCCCCTGCCATTGCGGATAGCGTGTCACCATACGCTACTACAAGCCCTTTCTCCATGCTGGTTTCAGCTATCTCAGCCAAAACATCGGCTACCCCCTGATACACAGACTTGAACGAGCGTGGCGATTCCAAATCATCCTGATCAATGATTCTGTAATCGAACTCTATACCCATATCCTTACGAATATCTTCGTCCAATTCCTGCGTGTAGTGCTGTCCGGTATGCACGACCTTCTTGCCATTCGTGGCTTTAATCAACGGAGCCATCTTGATAATGTCAGGTCGAGTCCCCAGCAAAAACACAATCATTTCACAAACTCCCATACTCGTAATTCAAAAAGCCTCTGCCATCATTTTCATACACTGTCCCGCCTGCAAGTAGGTAGACATTATGCGTACCGGGCAGATCTTCGTTCGTGTCTTCAATCTTACGCTTCACCTTACAAATCACTGAATACTTACCTGTCGTCAAAAACGGCAGCTTCACCCCAAACCACTCCTTTAATTCATACTGCCAAGGCAAAAGCTGAGCAAACTTATCTACTGTTCTGCCAGACTGCCTGCCAAAAATCTTGGCGATATTCGGATCATCTATCCAATTGATCACGCATATACCTGACTTATCCAGAATCGTCGGCGTGTAGCGTGTCTTACCTAGAGCCATGACGAAACGTAAGGGTTCATAAGATACTTGCGTCACCCAAACAACAGCCTGCCCGTAAAATCGCCCCGTATCGGAATCTGTTGTCGTAACAACGGCTATCGGATATGGGACTTCCTTCAACCTGTCAGGCATTACCTTGTTCATTTTCGATCTCCTTCACGGCGTTTATCACATAATTCTGCTCATCTACTGTCAATCTTGCATAGCATGGCAGGCAAATATGATGGTCGCACCACTCCTTTGCCTTCGGCATCTTCTCAAAACTACCGTGGAAAATCGGTTGCTCCGTCACCGGCCTGTCGTATACACGCCCTACTACACCAATATCTCGTTTGGCAAGCTCGTCTTTCCAGTATTGGTAATCACTCACTATTAACGAGGCTCTATAGCCGTTTGGGCTGACGTTTTCAGGCCATTTGAATAGGTTGGGTAGTCTATCCTCATATCTTCTTAGCACGGTCCTACGTTCTTCTAGCTCCAAATCCACTGTGTACATCATGTTCATCCTTGCAGCAGCGGCCTCCATCTCCGACATTCTCCAGCTACCACCACGCTCTGAAAGTACCCCGCTACCCAAGGAACTATCTCTGCCATACTCCCGCATCATTTCCATTCTCTTGAACACGTCTTCATTGCTGGTCATTACAAAACCGCCTGTCCCTGCCTGAAACGGCTTGGTGGCTACCAGAGACCCTACTACATGATCCCCCCACATACCTGCTTCCCTACCATCCACCATAGCGCCGAATGAGTGGCTTATGTCCTCCACCACCGTAGCCCCTAGCTCAGACAGTTTTTGCATATTTGCATAACCGCCACCAGCTACGTAGGAAGCGAAAAACACTACTTCCATTGCACCCATCATGTACTCAGACTTAATCGCGTCTCTAAGCTCATCCTCGTCTATTGTCATTGTGCGCCAATCAACATCCACGAACCCTACCGGGCACCCGGCCTTTAATGCCGCTAGAACTGAAGACGGGAAAGACAGGGCTGGGAAAATCACAGATGGACTACCCATAGCTCTAAGCAACGCCTCAGTGCAATCAGTTGCACTCGACATGGCTAAAGTCTTCTTCCCGAACTTCAGTTGCAGGGCGTACTCTAAAGTTTGCGTATAGAATCCCAGCAGGTACGTTCCTTTCAGGTAAATCTCCTCACAAATCTCTCCGTACTTTCTAGCTACATCCTTACGCAACACCTCATCAGACGGCCCCAACTTCAACGCTTCTACTCTCATTTCAGTAACGCCTCCTCTACAAGAAAATTAGCTACATACCCCACATCCTTATCCGTCATCCTGTTATGAAGCGGGATCAGGATATGCGTCTCGCACCACTCTACGGCATTGGGGGTTTCATCAGGCAGTTGCTCTGCCGCCAAACTAACTGCCTTGTGCTCCAGTGCTGCAATGTCATACGTCAACATCACTGACTGAATACCTGCCTCATTCATCTGGTCTCGCAGATCGTACTTCATGCCTCTCGGTACTCGCAGAGTGTATCGGTCCATGCCAGACTTCACCCACTGATTAGGCTTGTTGATCTTGTTCAATGCCGGGTTGATGCTGATAGCTTCATCATACTGACTTGCAATGCTTACTCTCTTTGCTCGTAAAGTCGGCACTTCGTTCAGTGAACTTTTCAGCACCGATGCCTGCACCTCAAGCATTCTCCAATCACCGACAAGCATGTAACAGTTCTTGTTCATGTCAAGCCCATCCAGACGGGCTACCTTCATAAGATTGTAAAGCTCCTCGTCTTCTGTGAAAGCCATCCCACCGTTGAGGCCGGTAATCAGCTTGCCGGGATTCAGAGACATGGTGACAATATCCCCAATATCTCTTGTGTACTCCATCATCTTCGTATCCGGGTTTTCATCCTTAGCCAAGAACCCATAGCTGGCATCATGCACCATCAAGGCCCCATAATTCTTGCAGTCTTCATAGAATCTTTTCAGATTCCCCGGTGCTACCCCGTGAACATCTGCTACGAATACTACGGACGGGGCACTCCAACTAGACACCGTTTCTACCGATCCCCACGAAATAGCAGGAAAATCTTCAGGCTTATCAATATCAAACACTCGTACATCAAACCCAAACGCCTTGAAACAAGCAATATGCTCAGGCCATGCTGTCCCCTGTACGGCTACAGACTTTGGTTTTCCTCTACGCTCACACCATTCTGCAAGGGCCGCAGCCACAGGGAAAAACGGGGCAATACCAAAACCTACCGCCTTTCCTCTATTCCTGAACAAGCTGGCTACAATCTCCTCAGCTTCTTCCGTTTCCTTTCCTGTCACTACCCAACCGGATTCAAGCGAATCTGTAAGCGCACCCACAGCATTAGCAATCGCCTCTTCACCGTACACAGTCTCATTGAACTTTACATTCATTTCAGGTCTCCTCAGTCAGCTTTACATAAACAGGTCCGGGGTAGCTCTCATCAAGAACAACCCCCGAATACTCAACAGGCGTCGCCACACCATACCGTTTAAGCATTCTCATAATGCCTACCCTACTCACATATCTCCGTGACAAGCCTCCGGGCTTCAATATCGAGTCAGGCTTCAGTGCTTTTGACTGCTTTGCCACTTCTTCCAGTAGCTCCTCCATATAGAAAGACCCCGGTATACTCTTAGCCACCTCAAGGATCAAGTTTTTCGCTGACGACGCTTTTCCTTTCTCCTTCTCGGTATACCTATATACATTTTCCATTGGTGCTTCGGCCAAACTCACCAAGTCATCCCACATCTCCGTGGAACATTTCTCTATGCTGTAATTCTCCCTTATGTACTCACGCAGTAGCCCTGCCTTGTCAAAGGCATCTTGATAGTTCTCTTTTACATGCAACAGCATCCCCTGAATCTGATTGGTTGATGTGAATGCATACGGGTACTGGTCTAACGAAGCACCAAACAATGCTCTGGACCACTTCGTATCTGGAATGATCGGCACAAGCCCAAGCATTATCATTTCTAGCGTCCCTACAGTGAATCCCTCTCCCTTGCTCGGGTACAGCAATACATGACATGCTGCGGCTTCACGCTGAAACTCTTGCGGGGGCAAGTTTGTCTTGAACGTCAACAACTCCTTTTCTTGCTCAGTCAGCTTGTTATAAAACGGGCTATCTGTCTTCGGGGTCGTTATCACTATTCTTGGCGGGCGGCCATACGCAACGTGATACACATACTCTCGCAACATCAGTTCTGGTCTTTTCAACTGATTGAGTCTCCCCCCAAAAAACAGCGTAAACTCGTCATGCTTCTTTGTTGTCTCTCTTATCTCATCCAATCCTGTCAGATCTACGCCAACAGGTATAATACGATGCTTCTTTGCAACTAATTGCATCATATTCGGAGATAGCGCCCTACGCATACCATCTAATGCTGTTTCATACTCAAGCTCTGTATCCCAATAAATACGATCTGCAAGCGGATACGCCATATTCCTGACTTCTGCCATATCCGGCATGTAATCCCCACCGATACTGGTAGATCCACCAAAATACGCTTTGCTGGTCGGGTTATACGGGCCGAACGCCATCAAATCATCTATTACATAAAGCGGTCTGTTGTACCAAGCCCCAGCATCTACCATCCACCCTTGTACAACCTGAGTCAGATACACCTGAGACGAAATGATCATATCCAAATCCAGCTTTCCGACTCTTGGGTGTATCCACTTATACAATGTCGTCAAGTCGGGGTGCGCCCCATAGAAACTTCCAATGCCCGGCCAATCTATGAAATGAACTCTATCAATGACAGGCAAACGCTCCTTCTTGACTTGCGCCAACGGGCAGAAAATGTAACAAGTAGCCCCCTTTTTCGAGAACAACTCGGCATACTGCAACATCTCCTTGAAAGCAGAATCCCCCAACAACGACGGCACTGATACTTGAGGCAAAAACGCTATTCTCATTAGGAGTCCTCCAACCTGTCCTGCCACTCCTTTCTCCATTGTGACGTGTGATGGTTTGCCCCCATGAACATCAGATGCGGGCATTCGCTCAGATCCACCATCACCCGTTCTGTTTGCTGCTTTACAAGCGGTATAGCCAAATCACACGGTATCGGCTTATTCCCTTCTGCAAGCCAGTCTGCAAACTGACTGATGCAATTGATTGCAAATCCGTCGATGCTATGCTCGCCCGCGTAATGCACGTATCTGGCAAACATTGCTTTTAGCTCCAAAAAGCTATCCAGCCAATATGAAAACACGTTCATCACCAGAACCAGATCATATCGTGCACCAGACAGATCATCTATCGAAGTAGCGAACTCTACACCTCTATTACCTGCTCGTTCTTCTGCCGCCTCCAGCATAGACGGGATCGGATCTACACCTGAATACTCAACCACGTTATAGCCAAGCTCCTCAAGGAAATCCAGAAACTCCCCCGTACCGCAGCCAATATCCAGAACGGAAATATCGTACTTACCTTGCAACGGATCTTCGATCTTCAGCCACTTGGCAAGTTGTCTTTTGCTGGCTTCGTGGGAGGCTTTATGAGTAAACCCCATCGACTCCCAACCCTTGCCATGCTTTCTGGCAAGATCCTCGAAATACTTTTTCGTATGCCTCATCTCTACGCCTCCAACTCACTCTGCCTACTTAGGAAACTTTTCACCCACCACGGCACATACTGATTTCTCATGTAACCAGCAAAGGCGGAGGCCAACACTGAATGATGCACCCCCATACGTATAGCGGCCTGCCTGAATACTTCATATTCAGACACCTCATTCAGGTTGGCGTACTCCAATATCGTCATCAGAACTTCTTCCCGTGCTTATAGGGCCTTCCCTTGTTGTATGCGGCCTTGGCTACAACAGCTTCCGCCAGCCTCAAACCTTTACCTGCACAAAAATCCATAAGGCGAATCAGTAGGTCTGCCGCCTCCTCTTCTTCATGGGTAAACTCAGGTATTTTCTCTGATTGCTGTCCTTGCATCTTACGTTGGGCTTCCAGCATCTCCGACAGTTCGGAGTGCATTAGCGCAATAGCTTCCCCATCATTACGAGTAGCCATGTCTGCAATCAATTGCAATGCCCGTTCTTCCGCCGCAGGGTGCATAATCGTCGCCTTATGCAGCAGGATCTCCTGTAATTCCTGCAATTCCTTCGGTGGCTCCCAAAACCCTTTATTTACTGCGTTCTTATGAACAGACTCCATCATTGCTGAGAACGCTTCAACGAAATCGTCATACATCTCAAACGTAGCATCTTCCATCATCTTCCTCCCATATCAGGTTTTATTCACCGTATTCTTCCATAAGCTCAATCAACTCCTTTCTCCACTTCTTCAACACCTCATCTACCCTACTACCTGCTTCAGGGTGGCGATTCTTTACTACCTCAGCCAACCCAATAACAGCTTCTTCCATTGCATGTACTCGCTTCACCAAAGCTACTATATCTTTTCTTTTTACCATGCTGATCCACCTATACTCTCCTACGCTTGTAATAGAAATACTGGCATAGCCAAATGCTAAATACTGCCAGCGATGCCGCTTCTCCTGACATACTCCATACATAATCTCTTCGTGCAAAGAAGTACACATAGAACGCATTGAGGCTCATCCAATAAAAAACGGTGGCAGGATGGACACCCGCCACCATCTTGTCTCTATAGGCTTGTAGTACAGACATAGCTTGCAGGAGAGCCGCGCCCCATAGCATCAACCCTCCTATAAAGTCATCAATCTCCACCACTAACTCCTTTATTGCTGTAGGGAGATTTGAGTATGACTCTCTTACAGGTCATGTCAATTATTATCGTTTACGAGCCTTGCATACAGCCTCAAACGCTCTATCTGCAACCCAGTGGTTCCCTTCGTGGTTGAGGTGTACCCCATCATTCCTGAACTTCTTAGGAATATCTGAAACCTTCACTGGGTACAGTCTTGCTCCACTCTCCTTTGCCTCATCCCAAATGCGATAAATCCAGCCATTATACGCATTGATCAAGTCATTGTTTACGAAATCAGGGGCGCCAAACCCTGCCTGCTTCGGAATGTCAAACAGATAGCACACCCGCCCTGCAAACAGAATTGACCTAACCATGGACATGATATTCTCTCTATACAGGTTAGGCGGTGTCGCTACATTCACCTTGGCATCGTTGAACCCTGCCCACAGAAATACTTCATGCGCTTCGGGAAAATCGTGGACGTGCGTATAGCATCTCCGCAGAATCTCAGCGGTGGTCTGCCCGCTAATGCCGTGATTTACAGCCGTCCAAGACTGATTGAACTCCTTTGATAACTTGCGGGCCAGCAATTCAGGATAATGCAGGCCAAACTCGTCTCTTGCCCCATACGTCAGACTGTCCCCAATATGCAGGGTCACACCCCCAATCGCCATAACAAACCCTCCTAGAAATGCAATTGATTGCAATTAGACTATCAGCTTACGAAACACTGGGCCGCTATTATGATACGGACCCTTGTAGATAATCAACAGATTCGTGTGCTTCGTATCTTTGGCTGGAACCCAAACCCCATGCTCATTTGGGCGCTCGAAATGAATACGACCCTTCAGGAAATAGATCTCTGCCGCCCTGACTAGGGCAATATCGTGGAACCACTCGGTATCTATCGATCCGGGGAACAGCGTTACCATCGTGCCTTCCTGATTTGCCGCCCACTGTGCCCACATCTTCAGCGGGAATCCTTTCTGGCGGTACGGCGGGTTCAGCCACCCAACTTCCCCTCCAAATACGTGCGCACCAAACGCATTCATCTTCGGGTACGTGATATTCACGTCGAATACATCGTGGATGTTGCCTTCATCAACAGCACAATCCACCCACCGCGAATGATGATCTGGATCAACCAACCGCATAGCCTGTTCTATGAACTTACGCGGTGTTCTCCATCTGTTCGTATCAAACTTTTCTGTCATTCTAATTCTCCTTTACAAAACCCGTACAACAGCAGTAACACCCTCGCTAGTCACTACGTGCATTACCAACTTCACTTCCTTACAATCATCACCAAAACAAATCAGATCTCCCGCTACAGGCATCCTGCTCAACATAACATCATGGGTATCTCCGCCGATTATCTCCACTCGCACACTCACATAATTTTTATCGCTCATACCACAACCCCACACTCTAAGCATTTCAGCCTACGAATACCACCAACATACGTCGGTACGCATACCTTGTGCTTACACATCCTTTTGCTCTTCGTGCCTCCAGTAAAACAGGTCGTTCTCTTCGTCATAATCTATTTCCTCTTGTTTCATGGCCCACTCCATGACCTTATCAATTCTGGTCGCCCTTGCCGAGGCGCCGGGATTCTTCTTGTCGTACAGGTCGGCTATATCATTATTCGTCAGTGGTTTCCCCATCACCAGTCTCCAAAATTGTCCCACTCAAACATACTATCGTAGTCGTAATCATCTTCATAATGCTGATCTTTACCAAACTCCCATGCGTCGGGCTCATAGTAATCATCCTTACCATACAGAGCTTCTTTCAATCGCTCCTTACTCTTGCTTGGGCGCATGAACCACGGTTTCCCCACCATCCACCTCCTTGACTTCGTTCGGCTGATACTCCTCACATACCTTACTTAAATCACAGTACGCGATTACCTCAGCCACTTCATGATCTATGTGGGACTGATGGCGCTCACACTTTCGGTTCTGACAATCCGAATAGCAGAACGTCATGTCCCTGTAGACTAACATTACTTCTCACTCAGGCAGACGACACACCGCCACTTGTCGCCTTTGGTGCCGTTGTGGACCCGGATTCCGTTACCGTATTTCTCGTCCATGTAGCTGTTCTTGCAGGAACACTTCAGCTTGGTGGTGCCGGTCTTACCTTTCGTGGATACGCTCTTCGCCATTTCTCTAGCCTCCTTGTAGCCAGTTGTTAATCGTGGTCTCCCACATGAAATACATCGACAGAATCAGCAGAACCCCTGCGCCTGCGTATATCGTTCGCATCTTCGGTCTTTCTTCACTGGATGCTGCCAGTTTCGCCGCCGACCCTGTAAAAACCATCAACATCACCGTACACAACCACTTCACAAACAGATACAAACCCCCTAGCTCCATACCCACCTCCACAATCTCTTGGTCAAGTTACTTACTTTCTCCCCCAGCAGCAGGGCTACCATACCTGCCATAGCTAACGTCGTGATAATTACGTACCCCAATACAAACGCCGCCAGTACCGGGATAGATAGAATCGCCCAAGCCGCCCGCTCAATCATCTGTTGACTCCTCTGTACATGAACAAATCATCCTTCTTGGTCATTGCTTGCAGGGCCTTATCCC
>JALVEF010000007.1 GCA_027031185.1 Saprospiraceae bacterium | reverse complement strand
TTTCTCACGTAGCGCTGCTACGCATCAAAAATTTTCGCTTCAACAGGAACAAAAATGCCTATTTTATCCCTAAAAACAGGAGCACCTAAACAGTTACTAATTTTTAATTGAACTAAGTTTTTCTGCCGTGCGCGGGTCCGACGGTTTGGGCATCATGGCATCAATGACCTTTTGGTCCGGCCCGATCAGGATAAAGCGTGGGATAAACTCCACATGAAAGGCCCGGATGAAGTCCGAATCCCAGTCTTTGTCGGCAAAGAGCTGTATGCCCTTCATCTCCTTTTCCTTGACCATTTGCCGCCAGGCATCGTGGTCTTTTTTCTTGTCAATGGAGATGCTGACAAAAGCGATATTCTTGTCCCCGAACTGCTCCATCAGTTTCTTCATAAACGGGATTTCCGCCCGGCACGGCGCACACCAGGTCGCCCAAATGTCCATAAACACATACTTGCCCTTCAGATCGGACAGTGAAGTCGTCCCGCCGGCGTAGTTTTCGTAATTCGTGAACTGTGGGGCCGGCTTGCCGGCGAGGGCCGCAATTTTGGCCTTAAAGTCCCGCATATTGCGGTACTGCTCGAAGGCCGCCGCTTTGCTTTCCTCGTTTTCCTTTTCTTCCAGGCGGCGCAGGTCTGGGTCAATGTCTTTGGCGGCGGCGAGAAAGCGGTTGAGCGTGTCCATGACCTTGTCCACTTTCGCCGCGAAAGCGGTGGAGTCCAGATCCATCATGCCTTCCTCAATCATTTGCTCTTCAAGCAAGAATTTCTTGGCCAGGTAATTATTGGACGGCGCGCCGATGCCTGTGTAGCGGATTGACTCATCGAAGCTGTCGGTGTTGAGCGTCAGGTGCAGGTCGTAGCCGTTTTCGAGATACATGCGCGACACCTCATTACCATCGGAAAACTCGGCATAGCCCCCCGCCGGAAGGTGGAAGGTGTCGGAAAAGGTGCCATCCTCGCGGATGGCAAAAGTTTTTTTGTACTTGCCGGCACTTATTTGTCCTTGCGTCGTGAGTGGGTTAGTGATCTTACCGCTGATTCTCACATACCCGGGATGCGATTCATCGCCTTGAGTGCATGCGGCAACAAACAATACCAGCAGTACGACTGTCCGTAGATTTTTCATGGCTTTTGGCTTAAAGGTAAGAAAAAAAAAACTGATACCGGCGCCCGCCGGTATCAGGCACTATTGCCGAAGATTGGCCCTGGATTTCGCCTTAAAACGCGCTCAAAACAAGGCGTAACATTTTCTCTGAAAGTTAGGTAAAAGCACTATCTTTGCGCTGCTTTTCCAAGCAGCAACCGAGAAAACGAACCATTTGCCCAAGAAGGCCACGCCCCCTTCGGACGGCCCGCGCACCAAACAGACAGCCCGCGCGGAGTAAAAAACAATAAAACGCATGCAAGCAAAAGGTTTATTCAAGGCGCTCCTGATAGCGCTCGCTATTGTGTCTTTGTACCAATACTTGCTGATTATCCCGACCCGTAAAGTTGAGCACAAAGCGGAGCAGTACGCCGAGCAAATGGCGGCATCCGTCTCAGACCCTGCGATCAAGCGCCAAAAACTGCGCGAGTACCGGAGCAGATATTTGGATTCCGCTTCCACCGAAACGGCGCTCAATATTCCCTATGTCAAGAAGTTCACTTACAACGAGCTGAAAAACTCCCAACTCGCCCTCGGCCTCGACCTCAAAGGCGGCATGAGCGTGATCCTGCAAGTGGATCTGAAAGACCTTTTGCTTGAACTGTCCAAACACAGCGAAGACCCGGCTTTTCAGAAGGCCCTGGACGAAGCCAAGCGTGCTGCCATTAAAGGTGAAGACTTCTTTACTGCATTCGCCGCCTCTTGGCGCGCAAACGCCAACGGCAAAAAACTGGCCGATATCTTCTCCCGCAATGAAGCGCTCCGGGACGACATCCCCGCCGGCACCTCCGACGATCAGGTGCTGGCCGTCCTGCGCAAAAAAGCCAAAGAAACCAGCAAACTCACCTTTGAACGCCTGCGCAAACGTATTGACAAACTCGGCGTTGTCCAGCCCAGCTTCGCTATGGACGAAAAGCGCAACCTCATCGTCGTCGAGCTCCCCGGAATGGAAAACCCCGAACGCGCGCGGCGCTATATGCAAACCACTGCCAAACTTGAATTCTGGGATACTTACCGCCTCAACGACCCGGGCATCGCCGATGCATTTATCAATGCCGACAAGCGACTCAAAGAACTGACCGGCGTCAATGACGCCACTCCCAAAGTGGACAGTGTCAAGGTACCCAAGTACGATTCACTCGGCAATGTCATTGACTCTGTCTGGCAAATCAAAGAAACCAATCCCGCCAATCAGGCCGGCCCACTGTTCCGCAATCTCCAGATTGCCGTCGGACAGGACGGACAGCTGCCGCCCAGTTCCGTCATGGGCTATGCCAACAAAAACCGGCGCGACACCATCCTCAAGATGCTCAACATGCCGGAAATCAAGGCCCTGTTCCCCCCTGACATCAAATTCTTGTGGTCTTATCGCCCTGTAAACGACCAGGAGGGAAAGAACACCTACATGCTCTATGCCATCCAGATGCCACCAAACAGTAAGGAGCCTCCGCTCCAGGGCGATCACATCAAGACCGCCGGCACTCAAACCGATCCGGTGACGGGCGAGTTACAGGTCGTCCTGAGCATGGACAGCGAAGGCGCCCGCAAATGGGGCGAAATGACATCCAAAGCCTTCAAAAACGGCAAGCGCGAAGTGGCCGTCGTATTGGACGACGAAGTCGTCTCCTCGCCCAGTGTACAGAGTGCCATCCTTGGCGGCAATACCCAAATTACCGGCAACTTCAGCGTTACCGAAGCCAACGAGCTGGCCAATATTCTGGAAGTCGGTAAGCTACCTGCAAAAATCAGTATCCTGGAAGAAAACTTGATCGGTCCATCGCTTGGTGCTGACAATATCCGCAAGAGTTTCAACTCTATTGCACTGGCCTTCATCCTGCTGCTGATTTTCATGGTGGCGTATTACGCCTTTGGCGGCGTCGTATCGGTCATCGCGCTGTTTACCAACCTGTTTTTGCTCTTTGGCGCCATGGCATCTTACGGCACCGTACTGACCTTGCCCGGCATCGCCGGTATCGTGCTCACTATGGGCGTGGCCGTGGATGCCAACGTCATCATCTACGAGCGCATCCGCGAAGAGCTCCGCGCCGGCAGGAGCCTGAAGGCCGCCATCGAACTGGGCTTCAAGCACTCCTATTCCGCCATCATTGACGCCAACGTCACCTCGTTTCTGACGGCAATGGTATTGGCCTACTTCGGCCTCGGCCCTATCAAGGGCTTTGCCCTCGTCCTGATGATCGGTATCGTCAGTTCGCTGCTCACCGCCGTGGTCTTGACCAAACTCATCATTGACTGGTGGCTCGAAAAAGGCAAAAAGCCCAAATTCAGCTATTCCTGGTCCGCCAACATCCTGACCAAAGCCAACGTGGATTGGATTGGCAAGCGCCGTTTGGGCTACATACTGTCCAGTGCCATCATCCTGCTTGGCGCCATCCTGTTTTTCACCCGTGGCTTTGACCTCGGCGTGGACTTCACCGGTGGATATTCCTACAACATCAGCTTTGACAAAGCCGTCAAAGTGGACGCCGATATGCTCCGCAAGGAATTGAAAAAGCAATTCGGGGGCAAGGAGCCGCTCGTCAAGGTCATCTCAACCGAAAACACCTTCAATGTCGTCACCAAGTACATGATTGACAGCCCCAACGAGCATGCCATTGACACCGTGACACACAAGCTTTTCCAGGGCGTAAGGAATATTGCGGGTGGCAACCTGACCGAAAAGGCATTTAAAGATGTGTCTTCGCCGGGCACTAAGATCACCAGTTCGACCAAGGTAGGCCCCACCATTGCCGACGATATCCGCCGGAGTTCATTTATTTCGGCACTCATCGCCTTGACCCTGATCTTCATTTACCTGGCCATCCGCTTCCGCAAGTGGCAGTTCAGTATGGGAGCCGTCATCGCCCTGTTTCACGATGTTTTGGCCACCCTGTCCATGTTCTTGATACTGGGACCGTTCATGCCGTTTTCCACGGAGATCAACCAAGCTTTCGTAGCGGCCATTCTGACGGTCATCGGTTATTCGGTCAACGACACCGTTATCGTCTATGACCGCATCCGGGAATTTATCAACGAACGCCGCGGCAAGAACAAAGAGGAGATCTTCAACCTGGCCATCAACCGCACCTTGAGCCGGACCGTCATTACATCATTTACCACATTGCTGGTAATCGGCATTCTGTTGTTGTTTGGTGGTGACAGCATCAAGGGATTTGCCTTTGCCATCATGTGGGGCATCATCTTCGGTACCTATTCGTCCATTTTCATCGCCTCCTCCTCTGTGGTAGATTTGACCAAAGGATGGGATCCGCTCGCCCCCAAAGCGCGCAAGGCCATTAAAAAGCCGGCCAAGGCGAGACAGTAGTGAATTAATAATTACGAACTAACGCCGGCTGCCAAGGGTGTGACCGTCGTTTGATGTAAACAAAATTGTAACTGCTTAGGTACCCGCTGTTTTTGCGCTAAAATGGCCTTTTCGCGCCTGTTTTTGGTTTGTAACTGTTTGAGCACTCCTTGTTTTTGTGCTAAAATGCCCTTTTTGCGTCTGCCTTTGGTAAAATTTTCTCACGTAGCGCTGCTACGCATCGAAAATTTGATGTACAGAGCGAATCGGTTGCGAGAATTAGTTGCGAGCAAATTTGTTCAAGGTCGAAGTCAAAAGCGCAGCCGTAGCACCGCTACGGTGAGCATTTTGACGAAGAGATTGGGCAAATTTGCCGCAAATAAACTCGTAAACCGGTTTGATCTGTACATATACCTTCGACATCCACGAAAATGCCTATTTTATCCCTAAAAACAGGAGCACCTAAACAGTTACAATGTTTGATACTCCCGGGTCTGTCCCAAACCTGATCGTAACGGGTATTCTATTCGTTGGGAGCCCGGCCTCTGCCCGGCCAGGCGAATATGTGCGGGATTTGCCTACTTCGCCAAAATTCCCTATCTTTACCGGTCATACGACCGGTAAGGCGCCTCCCATGGCACTCGATTGGTGCATGCTTGGCCATAAGGAAGCTTGGCCGGCCGGGCGTGCTGCTTTTTCAAAACACGAAACTATGCATCATGAGTGACGGCGATCTGGAAAAACTCGATCAGTTTCTTTCGCAATTCTTCCAGGCACAAAATCAGCGGGGGATTCCTGACTTTGAAGGCTATTCCCCCAATGCCATGGACTTCATTCTTTACGATACGTTTGGCCCGAAAAGCCCGATCCAATTGCAGGCTTTAGGTGAAGCGGATATGCAAAAAATCCCCCTCCTGAACCAGGTCAAATACTTGATGGGAATTATAGAAAGCGAAGGCGAGCTCAAACTGACGGCGCGAGGCTTTCTCCCCGTAAGAGTCGTTGCCGACATCCATGCCCAACAATTTATCCCGCTGGAACCGATCGAAGCGGAAATAATAAAAGTGAAAAAAGAAAAAGACAGCCGGACCATCAACTTGACCCGTATCCTACTCGAAATCTCCAATCTTACGAAAAAGCGAAAAAACAAGCTGTCCTTGACCAAAAAAGGTCGGGAAGCGTTGAAGGATAGCAATAAGCTCCTGGAGCATATCTTTCTTACGTTTGTGAATAAGTTCAACTGGGCCTATTATGACTTGTATGTTGATCAACCGGTTGGCCAGCTCGGTATGGGTTTTTCCCTGATCCTGTTGAATAAGTATGGCTCGAAGAAACGGAAGGATATCTTCTATGCCGAAAAATACTTTAAAGCATTCCCGGCGCTTATTAGTTATTTCGTCCCCCGGCCTTTATCCACGGCCGAAGTTCAGGCGCACAGGTGTTACGTTTTGCGTACCTTCACCCGGTTTTTGAAGTATTTCGGGTTGGTTGAGCTTTATCCGATCGATAAGCTTGGATTTAATAATTTCGTCAAAAAAGCACCGCTGTTTGATAAGTACATCAAAATCATACCGCCTCCTACACCGGATTATTCATGATCCGGAACCGGCACGTACGGCATGGGTACCGG
>JALVEF010000006.1 GCA_027031185.1 Saprospiraceae bacterium | reverse complement strand
TGGTCCTTTCCGCATAGGCTTTTTGTATGATGAAGGCCATTTACTACGCACTAAGGGCAAGTAAGTGCGGGACCGCTATACCGCTATACCGCTATACCGCTATACCGCTATACCGCTATACCGCTATACCGCTATACCGTTATACCGCTAAACCGTTATACCGTTATACCGCAACTTACCTCGCGGCGGCCACGCCGCAAACTTTTTCCCTGGTAGTTTGGGGAAGGGCAATTTTGCTAATTTTGGCGCGGCAAGAAAACCAACGAAGCGAAAATGGCGACAATCCATTGCGGGACAAAGGCCTGGACAGTAGATGAGGTGATGAAGGCCTGCCGCCCGGACACTACACTCAAATTGACGGCAGAGGCGAAGCGCGCCGTCCGGCGGGCAGCCGCATTTGTAACGGAGAAACTGGCCGACGGAAAGGCCTATTACGGTATCAATACAGGTTTTGGGGCCTTGTACAAGGTGCAGGTGGAGGCCGATCAGCTGTCGCAGTTGCAAGAAAATCTGGTCAAATCGCATGCGTGCGGGACGGGCGACCGTGTACCCGATGATATCGTGCGACTGATGCTGCTGCTCAAGGTGCGGAGCCTGTCTTACGGATATTCGGGTATCCGGCCGGTGATCGTGGAGCGGTTGATGGATTTTTTCAATTTGGATCTGCTGCCCGTGGTGTATCAGCAGGGCAGTTTGGGGGCTTCGGGGGACCTGGCTCCGCTGGCCCATTTGTCACTTCCTTTACTGGGTCTGGGTGAAGTGGTATTCCGCGGACAACAGATGCCGGCAGCCCGGGCCTTGAAGAAAGCGGGACTGGAGCCGCTGTCGTTGAGTGCCAAGGAGGGACTGGCCTTGCTCAACGGGACACAATTTTCACTGGCCTATGGTACATGGGCATTGTACCATGGCAAAAAATGGTGGCAACTGGCCACCGAGACGGCCGCGCTGTCGCTGGATGCTTTTAATGGCAATCTCTCTCCTTTTGATGCCAAATTGCACCGCATCCGCCCGCACAAAGGTCAAGTCAAGACTGCACGTCTCGTCCGGCAAATACTGAAAGGCAGCACCATCGCCAAACGCAAAGACAAGGCCATCCAAGACCCCTATTCATTTCGGTGTGTCCCCCAGGTACATGGCGCATCCTGGGACGCGCTGATGCATGCCGAATCGGTACTGACTACGGAAATCAACTCGGTCACGGACAACCCTAATGTCTTTGTCACTCAAAACCAAATCCTGTCCGGAGGCAACTTCCACGCCCAACCGCTGGCCCTCGTGCTGGACTACATGGGCATCGCCCTGGCCGAACTGGCCAATATCTCCGAGCGGCGCACCTATCTGCTCCTATCCGGCAGGCGGGATTTGCCCGCCTTTCTGACGCCCCATCCGGGCCTGCAGTCTGGCTTGATGATCCCCCAATACACGGCGGCATCTATTGTCAGCCAAAACAAGCAACTGGCCACACCGGCTTCCGTGGACTCCATCGTATCCTCCAATGGTCAGGAAGACCACGTGAGCATGGCGGCCAATGCGGCCACCAAACTATACCGGATTGTCGAAAATACAGGTACCGTCATCGCCATTGAATGGATGGCCGCGGCCCAGGCGCTCTACTTCCGCAAACAGAAAACTTCACCCGTATTGGAGAAGCGGCTCCGGGCCTATCGCAAACGGGTCTCCCCCATCCTGCAAGACCGCATCCTGAGCAAGGACATCCGTGCGACCCGCGCGTTTCTCGAAGCTTTATGAGTGTCCGGTACTATATATTGCTCTTGGCCTACGCATGGCGGATACCGGCTTTGCCGGCTCAGGCCCCTTCCTGGACGTGGACTGCGCTCCTGCATGGTGGTGCGATTTACAAACACACACCGGCGCTCACCATTGACAGCCGGGGACTCGTCACGGGTATCGGGCTGTCGGCGGAATACCAGACGGACGGCAGCCGGGCTTGGGCACGCCGGCTGGGACAGCCCAAAATCGGTGTGGAGACCGGTTGGTTTCGGTTTGCAGATACGCGACATCTGGGTTATGGCATTGGCCTGACCCCCAAAGTCGTGCTGCCCATCCTGCGGCGGGGCGGCACCGGAATTTGGGGAAGCTTTGGGCTTGGAATAGGTTTGGTTACAAGACCTTATGACCCAATCTCTAACCCAAAAAATAACGCCAACGGCACACATTTCAACAATTTTTCCACCTTCCGGCTGCGTGTGGACCACGCGGGAGGAGCCGGGCGTTCGTGGTCTGTGGGCATTAGTTTTTCTCACTTTTCCAACGGGCGGTCGGGCTTGCCCAACTATGGGCTGAATATACCGGGACTGACACTGGGATGGGATATCGCCAGACGGCCGGCGCGTGCGCTTGCCCACCGCAATGAATTACCGGTGGATACACTGGTGAAGCGTGAGCGACGCTGGCACCTGTGGGCTGAGTTTTCGGCCGGCCGGGAGGAAATAGCAGCCGCCAGTGGCCTGAAATACCCGCTCATCAATGCAGCGGTGGGTCTCTCCTACCGCCACAATGCAGCACAAATGTCGCTGGCCGGCGCCGAATATGAGTACAACTATGCAGTATATAACTTTTACAAATTCTTGGAGCAGTACCCGCCGGACAAGACGCGCGAGACGGGCCGAAGATATGCCCTGTTTGTGGCACATGAACTGATGTTCGGGCCCGTCAGTTTCGGCGCACAACTTGGCTTTTATGTGGGTCCGTACCGCACTTTGCTTCCCCTGGTGTTTTACAACAAGCTCAATCTCCGGTACTACTTCTCCCCTTTTGAAAAGGAGCGGCCGTCGTTCTTTGTGGCACTTCACATGAAAGCGCACGGCAGCAATGCGGAATATTTCTCGTTGGGGTTGGGTGTGTCACTGTGAGTACTCTTCCCTGGCCTGACGTTCAAATGACTTCATCCACTCCAGCATGGGGGGATAGAGCGCTTCGATTTTAGGCTTGCCGGCCCGGATATAGGCCTGTATCAAGGCCCTGTCAAATTGGGGGAAATAGGTAAACTTCCGCCGGTCACGCATAAAGTTCTCTTGTATGGCGATGATGGAGTCCGCATACGGTTGCGGATAATGATCCAACACATAAAGACTAAACACGCCCCAAGTCATATACTCATTGAAAGTGGTGTATTTGGTGGCATACATCCGATTCTTTTTGTGGTTCCAAAAGTTATGATCCGTCATGGAAGCTTCCAAATCGGCGGCATACTTGTCCGTCAGTGGATTGACGTAGTTGTGATCTATTTCCGTAAAAACGACACGGGAAATTTTTCCGGATTTGATTTGGTATTCTTCTTCCGGCAAACTGTCTATATGTTCGTATGGTGCGGAGACAAACATGAGCGTCTGCTCCTGATCCAATGCAGGGTCATTAAAGCGCATCGTATTGTGGAAGCCACCTGTGAGCGGTGAAAAGACGATCCGGTACGATGAATATTGGTTGTCAAAGTGGGACTCGAGCCAGCCTTTCATCTCTTCAAAATCACAAAGGCGGTAGTAATTGGCTATCAAGCCTTTGTAATACGCGCGATGAGCTTCATAAAAGTCCAGGAACTTCGTCTTTCGCGCAAAATCTTCGATGAGTTTGCGATGGACTGGAATCAAAAAGGCCTTACGCCGAAACAGCCCAATCAGTATGGGATTGACGCGAATCTGCCCATTGGTCACCAGGCGGCCATCCGGGGCAAGGTCATAGTTAAGCGAGAGGAGCCGGATGGCCAGTTGGGTAGTACCGTAGGGATTGGGCTTTAGGAAGCCGTCAAGTTTTTTTACGAGTGGATGATCCTGGAAGGATGAGAAATGAGCCTGAAAATCCTTGTAGTACGGGCGCTTCGTATTGAGCAGATTTTTGTCTTTCCGGAACGTTTCGGTCAGACTACAGGCGATCTGCATGAGTTCATAGACGGGAGGCGTCTCTGCCACGATTTTGTCCCGATAGGTCTCCGTGATACGGACTTTGGGTGCAAACCAGGCGTATGCCTTTTTCTGCACATAACCCGGATTGATGAAGTACAGAATCACCACCAGTAAAGCCACGAGAAAAAGGGCAAAGAAAATCTTCTTGAGCAGGGTGAAAAACCAACGCATATTTCATTTTTTGGGGTGGACAATTCGCCGGCACAGAGCTTATTTGCTTTTGGGGACGCACGAATATAGCAATAAGGCGTCAAACATGGGTATAGACGAAATACTTTGTGCCTTTACTACAATGGCCGGATAGATACTGTATCCCTCCCGCCCGCAAGTCCGGGCCATTCGCCCCACATCAAGAGCGGCAGCCGTGGACCATGAACCTTTGGTCACTGAGCGATGCCCTTGGCCACTGCGGTCGGTGTGAGCAGTGAGCTTGTCGAACTGAGCCTGCCGAACCGTGGTCGGTGAGCACCGTCGAAGTGGAGTGAAATCGAAGGGCGAAGTCGAAGCGTGACCGTGGACTGTTATTACAAATGAATCACTTCGCCATAGGCAGCGGCGGCGGCTTCCATGATGGCCTCGCTCATCGTCGGATGCGGATGAATGGACTTGATGATTTCATGGCCGGTAGTTTCGAGCGTGCGCGCTACGACAATTTCCGCGATCATCTCGGTCACATTGGCACCGATCATGTGCGCGCCGAGTAGTTCACCGTATTTTTTGTCGAAGATGAGTTTGACAAAGCCGGATTTGTCACCACCGGCACTGGCCTTGCCGGATGCGGTGAAGGGAAATTTGCCTACCCGGATTTCATATCCGGCTTCTTTGGCAGCTGCTTCGGTGTAGCCGACGGACGCCACTTCGGGTGTGCAGTACGTGTTGGACGGGATATTATTGTAATCCACGGGGCGGACGTCCAGGCCTTTGATCTTCTCCACACATGTGATGCCTTCGGCAGATGCCACATGAGCCAGTGCCGCGGTGGGGATGACATCGCCAATGGCATAAATGCCGGGCACGTTGGTGCGATAATATTCATCCGTCACGATAAAGCCGCGGTCCGTCTTGACGCCCAATTCTTCCAGCCCAATACCCTCGGTATTGGGCTGAATACCGGCGGCAGACAAGACGATATCACAGGAGATGACTTCTTCGGAATCGTCTTTGCGGTTTTTGACAGTGACTTTGCAAGTACGGCCTTTGGTATCCACTTTTTCGACAGATGTGTTGGCCAGCACGCGGATGCCCTTGCGCTTGTAGATGCGTCCCAGTTCTTTGGATATGTCTTTGTCTTCACGAGGCAACAAGCCCTGTGGCATAAACTCGACGATGGTGACATCCGTCCCCATGGTATGGTAGAAATAGGCAAACTCCACGCCGATGGCACCCGCTCCGATGATAAGCATGCGCTTGGGGATTTTGGGCAGGACCATGGCCTGCCGGTAGCCGATAATCTTCTTGCCGTCAATGGGGGCGGCGGGCAGGGCTTTGGCCCGGGCACCGGTCGCAATGATGATATGCGGGGCGTGATAGACGGTCTTTTTGTTGTCAGCATCCGTCACTTCCACGGCATTGTTTTTTAGGAGTTTGCCGAAGCCGTTGATGACGGTGATTTTATTCTTTTTCATGAGATATTGCACGCCTTTGGACATGCCTTCTGCCACGTCACGCGAGCGCTGAACCACCTTCTTGAAATCCACCTTGACACCGGCGGCTCCCAGCCCATAGTCAGCGGCGTGGTCCATATATTCCTTGACTTGGGCAGATTTGAGCAGGGCTTTGGTGGGGATGCAGCCCCAATTCAAACAAATGCCACCGAGCGCTTCTTTTTCCACGATGGCGGTTTTAAAGCCCAGTTGGGCGGCGCGGATGGCCGCCACATAGCCACCTGGGCCACTGCCCACGATGATGATATCAAACTGCATGTCCCGAAATTTTTGGCAACCGTTTAGCTGCTCCTGTTTTTAGCGCAAAAACAGCGGGGAGCTAAACGTTACGATTTTTGTCTTCACACAATTTGCCGGCAGGCAAAAACCTTATTGGTGAGTAACTGTTTAGGTGCTCCTGTTTTTAGGGATAAAATAGGCATTTTTGTGCCTACCGAAGCTAAAATTTTCGATGTGTAGCAGCGCTACATGAGAAAATTTTGGCAAAGGT
>JALVEF010000005.1 GCA_027031185.1 Saprospiraceae bacterium | reverse complement strand
AAAATTTTCGATGCGTAGCAGCGCTACGTGAGAAAATTTTTGCAAAAACAGGGGCAAAAAGGGCATTTTAGCGCAAAAACAGCGGGTACCTAAACAGTTACGTTAGTTTTACGGAGCGCTACCAAAGAAAAGGGGGCAGGCGAGCCACAGGCGTAATTCCTACTTAACATAATATAAATTATCGGAAAACCGGAACCGGCCCTAATCCCAGTGCATTCGACCGAGAATTTTACCGCGGGGACGACCGGTCTCCAAACTGTCCGTGACTACCACCTGTGTTTTGGCGCCGGCCAAAACAGACAAGTCCGGTTGCCCGGCATCCACCCAGGCCGTGTACCAGGCAGAGCCCACCGCCAAAATCGCTGCGCGCATCCGCCGTTCTACCATACCGTGCATGGCATCCTGATAACGACGGGCAAATTCACGGCACGGCGTTCGCACCGTGAGCGCACCGCGCGTCTCAAAACACGCTTGAGCGCCCACAGGCGTCTGCGCACGCACCTGACGCTCCAGGAGCAGCACCGAGTCCACCAAACGGTGACTTTCCCGTACATAAGCCCAAATCCAGCGCCGTTTGTTCTTGATATATCGCGCCTTGCCGACCAGAAAATCATACGAGGCGTCTGCAAACAATTCCGGAATCCGACTCTCCCAAAAGGCGTGAATACCCAGTTGGCCGGTGAGCTGACCGTTGTAATTTTCCGTCGTGTGCAGCGGCACATGACCATCGGCAATGTAATGTCCGATATCTGCGCTGTATTTCAAAATACGATTCACATCGTGCTGCTCAAAGGCCCGCGTCAGGCGCCGGAGCATTCGCTCAGTAAAATACGGATTGATACCATGCTCAAACAATCTGTCACGCACCAACAATAAGCGCACTCCTGCCGGCGCCCGGCCGGTCAGCTCTGCCAGCACACCCGGACTGACCTGCTCTTTTTCAAAGACACGGCGCTTGTACCATTTGGAATATTGCGACCGGTTGACATTTAATCCATTGACAATCAACGTTTTATGTGCCCAATTTTGGGCATCTGCATCAAAAAAGACGGTGGTGTCTCCCCTATTCGTTATGGCCAGCAAGTCGGTGCGCCGCATGGCGTCCAACCATTGCACACCGGTCAATTTCCGGTCTTTGTCAGGCGTTTGCCACACATCCAGGTCAATGTAGTGCCGCGGTGCTTCCACTTTCAGTGCATATCGCCGCCTGTCGGGATCCGGCGCGTGTTCGGTCAGCCACTCGATATTTGGCTTGTACAAGACCATCATTTCGGGCGGCAAGGTGAATACCGCCAGGCGGTTGATGCGCCTGTGACCGAAAAAGCCCCAGCGCGGCCCGGATGACGCGCAAAAGCCGAGACTAATGAGCAAGAGAACGACCCAAGTGGAACTTTTAAGCAGGCTCTTCACGCGGCGTTTTTTTCAATATCAGGACGGACGTTGTCCCTCCGTGCACCTTAAACCGTTCATCCGGACGATAGCCGACCACCCAGCAGATTTTCCGCTCTGCGGTCTCCAGCACCCATACTTTCTCGCGCCCGGGCAATGACAATTTCAGATCCGTCAGATAGTCTTTGACTTTCTTTCGATGACCGCCCATCCCCAAGGGACAAAACCAATCGCCGGCCTGGCGCTTGCGCAAGGTCAAAGGAAAAATCATGGCGCCGGCGTCCAACCATACCGTGTCCCGCTCCCGCGGCACCTCCTCCCCTCCGTAGGTTTTGATTTCCCAGGATAGCTTGAAATCAGGCGTTTGCAGTTCCGTTTGCCCCCACTTCTCCAACATATACGACGGCGACGTCCCCCCGGCCAAATCCGTAACCAACAAGCGGTCCCCGTGAATCACAGCCCGCTTATTTGCTGACAAAAAGACCTTGCCGCTCTCATGCGGCGCCAGAATATCCCGCACCTGAGCCGGTGAGAAACCATATTCTCCCAACAAGTAGTGCAATAGGGTCACGGGCGCCGTCGTGGCACGCAATGCCGCTAAATCAATAGATACCTGACCGGCATCGGCCTGAACATGGCGAGCCTTAAACTCCGACACTTCACTCTTAACCATAGCTTCTATCTCTCTGAAAATCAAGGTGTTCCGTATGATATTATCCACAGCGGCCGGATTGACTTCACGGAGCAGTGGCATCACCTTGTGGCGAATAAAATTGCGGGCGTACTTGGTAGAGGCATTGCTGCTGTCCTCCCGCCAGGTCAGCTTCCGCGCCCGCGCGTAGGCCAGCAATTCGTCCCTGGCGACAAATAACAAAGGCCGGATGATATGCCCGTGCAAGGGCTGCATCCCGCGGAGCCCCTCGATCCCCGTCCCGCGCACCAAACGAAACAAGACCGTCTCGGCGACATCGTCGCGATGATGGGCTACCGCTATCCTGTCGGCGCCCGTCAGGCGCCGAACCTCTTCAAAAAAATCATACCGGATTTGACGGGCCACATCCTGAATGGAGCGGCCTTGGTCTTTGGCCAACCGGGCCGTGTCTGCTGTTTTCAGGTAAAAAGGCAGGTTCCATTTGGCGGCCAGTTCGCGCACAAAGTCCGCATCGCCATCCGACTCGGCACCGCGCAGTTGATAATTGACGTGGGCCACGATCGGCTTCACGCCAAGCCGCCGGAGCACGTCCAGGAGCACGACGGAGTCCGCCCCGCCGCTCACACCCACGACAATCTCATCCCCGGGAGCGCACAATTTATGCTCCGCACAATAGGCATCTACGCTTTTTAACAGATCCTCCATCGGACAGTAAAGTAACCACAAGTTACCGAAATAGCGCTTAATTTTGCGCGCCACAACCGGAAAAATCAACTTCCATGAAACAGCTTCTGCTCCTGCTCCTATTTGGCCTTGTATTGGCCCAATGCCAAACCACCAAAACCAAAGAGCCCGTCTCTGAAACCACAACCCTCCAAAAGGAGGACAATACCAAAGCAGCCACCACTTCCCAGTCGGCAGCGGACGATACTATTGCGCTATCCAAAGAAGATTTGCCGCAGGGCAAAAAATCGTACAAAGGTCAGTCCGCCGCAGCCGGCGGCCCGTCCAATAACGTGATTGAGTTCTTCACTACGGACTATTGGCTGCCCCAGTTTGCCATCTCCCAGTTGGATCAACAAGTGTTCAAGCGATATGTAGGCGTTTGGCTTAAGTTTGACCCCAAGGGCGGTTTTACGGGCGCCACACCGGATGGCAAGGACATCAAAGGCCGCTGGCAGTTTGACACGCCGAATAACGCGCTCTACATTGACAGTGATTACGTACCGCTCAATGGCAAATGGGCAGTCAACCGCTCCGGTTTTGCCATGGTATGGGCCGCACGTGGCGGGCAGCATCCGCAGGACGTCCAGGTCAAGCTGGTCAACAGCAGCACTCCCGAATAGCAAATGGCCATTGCCATTTACTATTTTTAATTTTTAATTTTTAATTTTTAATTGGACATCAGTCCACGGGCTTGCCATTGCGGAATAGCACCAGGCGGGCACTCCCCCACTGTTTGCGCACATATTCCAATGCCAGGTCGGCCACCTTGCGCGTAGCAAATTTGCCGGTCAAATAGCAGTAATCGCCATTGGGCCGCTTGTAATAATACAGCTCGGAAAAGCGGTTGAACAGCTTGGAGCCGGGGGGCAGTGCATAGCTGGTGCGCTTCACTTCAATGGAATAGCCGGTATAGTCCGGTTCTATAGCCGGCACCTCGTGCTCCAGATCCACTTCCGCCAGATTGACACTTTCCACTGCATGCGTGGCCCTGGTATCTTTGGGCCCTTCTTTGGGCGGTTCTGGCAAATCCCGCTGAAAGTGCTGAACTTCCGGGTCAGGCGCATCGGGAAGCTGCTTGTCCGCAAAGACCTTCTCAGCACGACGTCGGGCGGCTTCCAGGCTGTCCACACTTGGTGCGTTACCGGACGGCCGATTCGCATCCCTGTTTGGAGGAGAAATGGAAGAGTTTACGTCCCCTTCGGGCACGTGTGGTTTTGCACTGCTTTCCTTACCCGTTTTTTTGTCCACACCGGTCACGGGCGGGGCCTTTTCCGGCACCTTACTTTCGAGAGCGGGTTGATGGTTTGCCGGCGGGGCATCAGGTGTTCTGTTGTCCGTCTCCGGAGCGCCGGCGGTTTGTTGTTCGGCTTCCAGTTGCTTTTTGAGCTCTTCCGGCAGTTCCCCACCTGCCGGCACGACAATTTGTTCGCCGAACATAACTTCCCGGGTCAGTTTTTCCATGCGTTCCTCTTCTTTGAGCCTGGTGAGCGGGAGCTTGACCGGCGTTTTATGCAAGATGCCGGTGATGACCAGTTCAGTGCGGCGGTTCATGGCCAGGATACGCTTGCTGCAATGGCGGCAATCCTTGCACTTTTTGACGGGTTGGGACTCGCCCATGCCCACGGCCTTGAGCCGGTATTCGGGGATGTCACTGTGTTCAAGGATGTATTTGACAGCGGCGCGGGCCCGCTTAATAGACAACTTTTTATTGAAGTCAGCATCGCCCCTACAATCGGTATGCGAGCGAAGTTCGAGAATCAAAGACGGATTGTTTTTCATCAGGTTGATGACTTCCTGCAAGGCTTTGTGCATGTTATCGGTGACCTTGTATTTGCCACTCTCGTAATAGAGCGGGCCGACGGGGATTTTTTGCCCGATTTTGACGGGGTGCAATTCGATATTGGCCAGGAGGGTGCCGCGTTGATGGCCGGCCGTGAGATTGTCCACGACACCGGGCTTGACATTGTCCACACCGTCAATGCAGATGATGCAACCATGGACATTGACGTAGGCCTCTATTTGTTTGGTGATATAGCCTTTTTTGGAAATCATGACCGTGTAATGGTTGCCCTGCTCAAAAGGAAACTTAAAGTACGGCGATGGGTGATTCTCCGACACATATTCCATGGTATCGCGCGTATTATTATAAATTTCGATAGTGGCACCGGAGACAGAATTAGTTGGGGCGCCGGGGGCAGGGCGCGGTTCGGCCAGGGTGACGTCAAAAATGTAGCCGGGCTTGCGCTCGACGGGCATTTTCAGGAAGATTTTGCCATGCTCGTTGGCGTGCGCCGGATCCACTGGTACTTCTTTGGTTTCAAAAAATTTGTGGACAGCGCGCACGATATAGGTTTTTGATGCGTCGGCATCAAAAACGAAGTGGCCTTCGTCATCCGTTTGGGTTTCAGCGACTTGTGCCATGTGGCTGGTAAACAAATAGACATCGGCGCCGTGGATATATCCGCGGCCATTGTCTTCATACACCCAGCCTTCGATTCGGACGGTTTGTTGTGCGCAGGCAATAGCGGTGAAGCCGGACAGCAGCCCGGTGATGAGGAGCATGCGGGATAGTTTCATAGTACATTATGTTTGCCCATTAACAATGGTTTGGCAAAGTTACACTTTTTAGGCATGCCTTGCCTTGCCTTGCATTGCATTGCCTTGCATTGCCGTCGGCTTTAGCCGACGGGACAAAGGCATCAAAACAAAAGGGGCTTCAGCCCCGAAAATAGGCCCGGAAGCGGGGCTAAAGCCCCAAATTTTTTTGTGCTCTCGCCCCGTCGGCTGAAGCCGACGGCAATCATTATTTAATACTACATCCCGCCAGAAGGCAAGTATGGAAAACCACGAAGTGGTTGAATCTTACTGGCTCCGCATGGAATGTGGGGCCAAAGATTCAAAAGTGGACAGAACCCTGAAAGGGTTCAATAAACATTCAACTCCTTCGGAGTTGTTATCCTTCTTTTTCCGATGCCACCGGCTGCGCCGCCGGCAATAAACATTTGACCCCTTCGGGGTCATTTCCAGCTATTCTTGTATTCTCGCTTCGGGGAATCCCGCACTTACTTGCCCCGGACAGCGGGGCGATATACCGCTCATCTTGCAAAAAGCATAAGCGGGAAGGGGCAAAGCCAAAACCAGGCAAAGCATGTAAGTGCGGGACTTGCTTGCCTTGTATTGCATTGCCTTGCCTTGTATTGCATTGCATTGCATTGCCGTCGGCTTTAGCCGACGGGACAAAGGCATCAAAACAAAAGGGGCATCAGCCCCGAAAATAGGCCCGGAAGCGGGGCTAAAGCCCCAATTTTTTAGCTCTCTCTCCCCGTCGGCTGAAGCCGACGGCAAAGGGAATAGAGAAGCTTTACTTGTCCCGCACTTACTTGCCCCAAAAGCGGAGCAACA
>JALVEF010000004.1 GCA_027031185.1 Saprospiraceae bacterium | reverse complement strand
TTCTCACGTAGCGCTGCTACGCATCGAAAATTTTTGCTTCAACAGGAACAAAAATGCCTATTTTATCCCTAAAAACAGGAGCACCTAAACAGTTACAAAAAAAGAAAGTCAAGCGTCCTTTCGCCGGGGGCGGGCGGCCTGGTGGGAGGAGAAGTCGCTTTGGTATGCACAAGGATCGTAAATGATGAGGCGGTTGCTCTTTTCGTAGGAAAAGTAGCTGAACAGCCAGCTGAGGCCGACGAGTACTTTGTTGCGGAATCCGCTGATGGACATCAGGTGGACGACGGACCAGATGAGCCAGGCGAGATAACCGGAGAATTTCCACTTGCCGATGTCGGCGATGGCGCGCTTCTTGCCGACGGTGGCCAGGGCACCTTTGTCTTTATAGACGAACTTTTTGGCGATGGTCTCACCCCGGATGATTTGGGGGAGTACTTTGCCCAGGTATCTGCCTTGCTGGATAGCCACCTGTGCCACCTGGGGCAGGCCCCGGGGGAACGCCTCGCTGCTCAGGCCGGCGATGTCGCCGATGGCGAAGACGTCGGGCATGCCCTCGACTTGTAGGAATGGATTGACGCGCAGGCGGTTGCCGCGCACCACTTGGTCGGGGCTGATACCTTTGGGCAATTGGCCGGTGACGCCGGCGCTCCAGATGAAGTTGTGCGTACGGATGGCGCGGCCGCTCTTCATCGTGACGGTCTCGCCGTCGTAGTCCGTGACGGCTTCGTTGAGCAAGACGTTGACGCCGAGTTGGTGCAGATGGCGCATGCCCTTTTGTGTGGCTTCTTCGGACATGGCGGACAGGATCCGGCCGGAGGCTTCGATGAGGAAGACTTGCATCATGTCGGGGTCGAGTTCGGGATAGTCCTTGGCGAGGATGTATCGCTTGAACTCCGCGATACTGCCGGCCATTTCGACACCGGCCGGGCCGCCACCTACCACGACAAAGGTCATCAGGCTACGCCGCTTGTCGGGGGCTGTGGTCTCAATGGCTGTCTCCAAGTTGGCCAGCATGCGGTGACGGATGTCCAGGGCGTCTTGAATGGTTTTTAGGCAAAGACCATTCGATTCGATGGTTTGCATGCCGAAAAAATTGGTCTTGGTGCCGGTGGCCAGGACGAGGTAGTCATAGGATAGTGCGCCGCGGTCGGTGATGACCCGTTTTTGGGCCGGCTGCACTTCCTGCACGTCGGCCATTCTGAAAAAGAGATTGGGATAGCCCTGGAACTGTTTTCGGAATGGAAATACAATGCTTTCCGGATCCAGGCCGGAAGTGGCTACCTGGTACAGGAGTGGCTGGAACTGGTGGAAGTTGTTGCGGTCGAGCAGGACGACTTGTACGGGTTGGCGGCGCAATTGTTTGGCGAGTGCCATGCCGGCGAAGCCGCCCCCGATCACGACGATGCGCGGGTAGTCGGAAGGGGGCACGAAGAGTTGGCCGGCCTGATGGTTGGTAGTGGCCGGTTTGCTATTGTTGGTGTGTGGCATAGAGGCGCAAATAAGGTTTTGACCGGTTTTGACTAATATGGAACAAACGGATTGTGGGGATGATGGTTCAGTTCAGGTGGCTTCAGGCTCAAGCGCCCGGCGGAGATGGCCGGACGGGAGATACCGGCAAGGATTATGGCGCTTTTGCGCCATGTGTGCTATATTTGCGTACCTGTTTAGGTACCCGCTGTTTTTGTGCTAAAATGCCTATTTTATCCCTAAAGAACAGGAGCTCCTAAACAGTTACATATTTGCGGGAGTGGGAGTCGTGTGATGCGTACTATTACGAATGGATGAGCGATCCATCATAACTGAAACCAGCGCAAGATAATGAAGCCGGACTTGACAATTAACACACTGGTAACAGCTGCCGGGGCTTTTTGTGAAAAGGTATCTGCTCATCGGCATGTGGATCTTTATGGGGTGACAGATGGTAAGGCTATTGGCACATATATAGAACATAAATTTCATCAATTTCTTGAAAGCCGTTTTACTTATGAAAAAGGGTCGCCCGCAAAAGGGATTGACTTTCCGGGGGATACAATTCAGACAGATATAAAGGTGACCTCCATAAACCAACCACAATCCTCTTGTCCCTTCAAGAATGCAAGTCAGAAAATATTCGGCTTGGGCTACAATCTGCTCGTTTTTGTGTATAGCAAAGCAGATAATCCGGAAACCCGGAGCGCAAAGCTTGAGTTTGTAAGCTGTTCGTTTCTTCGAAAAGATCGAACTGCCGACTATACAACGACATTCAGGTTAAGAGAAATGATTAATGATGGGGCCACGAAAGAAGATTGGGGTATCTCCTGGACCGGCATATTCCCGCTGATGAGATTATGCTTGACAAAATCGCCGATCAAATAATGAGCCGTATCCCAAATCAAGGATATTTGACGATTTCAAATGCTTTGCAGTGGAGACTTCAGTACGGGTGAGTAGTGCATCTTTCTGAAAAGGTTGACGGTATTACAAAAATTGTAGATAGGGTAAATCTATGATTTGTTTTGGCGCAAATATAGGTGGTGTGGTTGTTGGTTTTTTTATAAAAAATCAAGCTTGCCTGTTGAATTACAAACAATGTAATTTGCTGATAAGGAAAATTAGCGGTATAAATAATTTTTTTGCCAATCAGGAGCAGGCCGATGAGTTGTCAGATAAAATCAGGACGGCAGATGTGGTTGCGTCGGAGCCTGATAGAAGAGCGTATGGTGATTTTCAAACGAATATGTCTTTGGCTAAAAAAGTGGCCAAATATGCTTTGTCAAAATATCGTGATGTTGAATTTTTGTTGGAGCCCACTTGTGGCAAGGGCAATTTCCTGCTTGCAGCAATTGAGCAGTCGTCCGGCCTGAAAAAGGTGGTCGGTATAGAAATTTATCAGCCGTATGTTTGGGAGACAAAATTCAAGATACTGGAGCATTTTCTTTTGGAACGACGGGAGCGGGTGCCGGAAATAGAAATCATTCACGCCAATGTATTTGAGTTTCCATTTGAAAAATTAGCAAAAAGCACAAAAAACCTAAAGACACTGATCATCGGCAATCCGCCGTGGGTTACAAATTCCGAGCTCGGTTCGATTGATTCAAGAAATCTGCCGCCAAAGTCCAATTTCAAAAAAGACAAAGGCTTTGATGCAATAACGGGGAAGGGCAACTTTGATATAGGTGAGTATATCTCACTTCTTATGTTTAAATATTTCGATCGGCATACCGGTCTGTTTGCCTTTTTAGTGAAAAATTCAGTCGTAAAAAGCGTCATCAAGTATCAACGCAAATACAATTTCAGAATAGGTCAATCAGAACAGCTAAACATTGATGCAAAGAAAGAGTTTGGTGTCTCCGTGGCGGCCGGGCTGTTTTTGACGCATTTGAGTTGTGATCCCGGATATACATGTTTGGAGCAAGATTTTTATACACATAAACCAAGTACTACATTTGGATGGTATAAAAACAGATTCGTGTATTCGATTCAGGATTATGACGCTTCGGCCATGTTAGACGGTGAATCGGCATTTGTTTGGCGGTCCGGTGTAAAGCATGACTGTGCAAAGGTTATGGAACTTGGACGAAACGAAGGACATTATACAAATGCGCTTGGAGAGTCGTTTGAATTGGAAAATGATTTGGTTTACGGTTTGTTGAAGAGCTCCGATTTGAGGGCGTCTGTCGTCACTTCTTTCAGGAAGATGATTGTCATAACACAGCAAAAAATCGGTCAGGATACTGCCTATATAAAGGAAAGATATCCGCATACTTACCGGTACTTATGGTCGCATAAGTCATTTTTTGACAAGCGCAAATCCGGCATATATAAAGGCAAACCCGATTTTTCAATTTTCGGGATAGGAGATTATTCGTTTGCGCCCTACAAAGTGGCTATTTCCGGGCTTTACAAATCAACGCATTTTTCGCTGGTGCACCCGGTGGAAGGCAAACCGGTCATGCTTGACGATACTTGCTATTTTATTGGTTTTGACCATTTGAAAATGGCAGAGATCGCCCATTATTTGTTGAACTCCGCGCTTGTTCAAAGATTTCTTAAGTCCATTATCTTTTCAGGGTCTAAAAGACCGGTTACAAAAGACATACTTATGCGCATTGATTTTGAAAGCGCATTTGAAAGACTGGAATTTAATTCTGCTCAAAAGCACATACCGGGTTTAGGCAAAGCCCATTGGGATGTGTTTCGAGAATTGATAAAAACAGAAAGCACTGAGCAAGTGCCACTGTTTTAGTCCCGTCTTCCCGCTCACGGCACAAAGTCTGTCCCGATCTTCCATCGGCGGAGCTCGCCCGGACTCATCCAGTGGATGCCGTCGAAAGGGGCGGCCTGTAAGGTGTGGAAGTAAAAGTCCGGCCCGGTTTTGGGGCCGAGGCAAAAAGTGAAGTAGCTCAGTTGGTACCGGTGTGCGGGGTGGTCGTGTGGCAGCTTGCCGGCCGGGGTGTCGTTGATACAGCACCAGGAGTGGATGCCAATGCGGGCGCCGTGGTGGATGATGCGGCGCTTGCCGGCACAGAACAGGTCCACGCCGCCGGAGGCGATTTGGCTGGAGGCGAGGACTTCGGTATTGAGACCGGCCTGCCGGATCAGGCGGCCGGTGTGCATATTGACAGCATCGTTGAGGGAGCCGTTGATTTGTCCGAGGACGATGGTATTGACTTCCGGATGTTCGGTGATGAGCGATTTCAGTTGGTGATAGGTTGTGGTGCCCAGGTCGCCGTCCAGATAGGCTTTGTTGCCCTGGACGGTGATTGTGCTGGTGCCGGCACCGAGGATGGCCTCATTGACGCGGAAGGAGACGGGCAGGGGGCTGCCGTCGGCTTTGGAGAGGATGCCGGAGGCTTCGATGTCCGCTTTGTCCAGGTCATGGACAAAGACGCGGACATCGCCGGTGGCCAGGATATTTTTAGCGATGGCCATATTGTCGGGGTTTTGTTCCTGAAACTCCAGGAGGTTGGTTTTGAGCAGGACGGCGCCTTGGTCGAAGCTCTCTTTGGCCAGCTTATTCTTTGGAATTTGCATCAGCAGGGATGCCTGCCGGGTGCGCATCTCGAAGATGAGGAGCAGGGTGAGTTGTTTTGCTTCCATTTCGGGGAAGAAGAATCGGATGGGACAGGCCTGATCGCCCACATTGATTTTGGTTTGGCGGATGACGGCCATTTGTGCTTCCACGATGCTGTCAATGTCATGCGCTTCGATGTGGTCGTCCTCGAAGCTTCGCCAACAGTGGTTCTTGTACCAGATGCCACCGCGTTGTGCACAGGTGCCGGGCGTATGCACTGCGGGAAAAAACCATTTGCGGCTCCCGCCGCAAGAACTTAAAAATAAAAAAAGGGCCGCGATGAGGGTTTGGATCCAAAAGCTTGTTTTCATTGGGCTTCTTTTTGGGCATAAAGCTACGGGATTGCCGGCACCTATTTGCGGTACAGGCCGGATTTGGCGATTTCTTCGCGGACTTTGTCGGGTACGAGATAGCGGATGGACAGGCCGTCGCGGATGCTCCGGCGGATGAAGGTAGCGGAGATGTCCATCAGGGGGGCGTCGAAAAAGCGGACGGATGGGTGGTCGCGAAAGGGGCAGTCGGCATAGCCGGGGCGGTTATATACGTAGATTTGGTAGTCGCGGAGGAGAATGTCGTAATTTTTCCACTTGGGGAGCGTACACAGGTTGTCACCGCCCATGATGAGGACAAATTGGCGGTCGGGGTATTTTTCCCGCAGGTGGATGAGTGTGTCAATGGTATAGGAAGGGACGGGCAGGGAAAATTCGATATCGCTGACGTGGAGTTTGGGATTGTCTTCGGTGGCCAGGCGGGCCAGGTGAAGGCGGTCGTAGTCATTGGCGAGAGAGGACTTTTTTTTGAGGGGATTGCGGGGGGAGACGACCAGCCACACTTGTTCCAGGTCGGTTCGTGTGGCCATGTACTCGGCGATGACGAGGTGGCCGGTGTGGATGGGATTGAAGGAACCGAAAAACAGGCCTGTCTTTTTGTGTTTTTCCATATTGGGCAAACGGATTTGGGGGGAGGAGGGTTTAATGGTCCCGAAAAAATGCGGTAATTTGCATTCCGGAATCTGGAATTTGACTCCGTAAGCGTGGCGATGGCTTGATAGTTGCCGGTGTTTCTGCTATATTTGTATGCCATGCACTTCGTTTGCAAGGAAGTAGATTGCAAACGGT
>JALVEF010000003.1 GCA_027031185.1 Saprospiraceae bacterium | reverse complement strand
CCTGTTTTTAGGGATAAAATAGGCATTTTTGTTCCTGTTGAAGCGAAAATTTTTGATGCGTAGCAGCGCTACGTGAGAAAATTTTTGCAAAAACAGGGGCAAAAAGGCCATTTTAGCGCAAAAACAGTGGGGGCCTAAACAGTTACGTGTTAATAAGACAGCCAACCGACATTATCAATACCGCCGCCGGCGCCGACGACGCCGGCGTGTCGTCCGCACGCCCAACACGCCGAGCAGGGTGCGCGTCAATTCACGTGCGATGGTTCGGCCGATTTGGCGGGTAGTCGTACTGTTGTACACCGTCTCAAACCAGGATTTTTTACTCTTGCGGGAGGCACGGCGCTGTTTGTCAATCTTTTCCTTGTGGTCTTCGGAGTGCGCTTCATTGATTTTCTCTTCCAGTATTTCGTAGGCACTCTTCCGATCGGCAGGTTTTTGATACTTGGGCACCAGGCGCGACTGTTCTACAATGGCCTTAATCTCCGCTTTTTTCAGGACGTCCATCCGGGACTGCGGCGCCCGAAGCAGCGTATGCACGAGCGGCGTCGGAACGCCCTTCTTGTTTAAGACCGTCACCAGGGCTTCCCCGATTCCCATATTGGTCAGTAATTCGGGCACATCGTAGTATTTGGAAACGGGAAAGTTTTCGGCAGCCAGCTTGATATTCTTTCGGTCCTTGGCGGTAAATGCCCGGAGCGAATGTTGGATTTTTAGCCCCAGTTGACTGAGTACCACCGGCGGTATGTCCGTCGGATTTTGCGTAACAAAGAAGATGCCCACACCCTTGGAGCGGATGAGCTTGACGATGACTTCGATTTGGTCCAACAGCGCTTTGGAAGCATTTTTGAAAATCAGATGCGCCTCATCAAAGAATAGACACAGCTTAGGCTTATCCAAATCGCCGGCCTCTTCAAACGTCGCATAAATCTCGGCCAACAATTGCAGCAAGAAGGTAGAGAACAGCTTGGGCTTGTCCTGTATGTCCACTACCCGGAGGATAGACACGATGCCCCGTCCCCGCTTGTCACGCCGCACCAAATCCTCCACTTCAAACGACGGCTCCCCGAAAAACGTATCTGCACCCTGCTGCTCCAACTCCACGATTTTGCGAAGGATGGCCCCCACCGTCGTCGAAGACACCATCCCATACTCGGCCTTAAATTCCGCCTTGCCATCTCCTATGATGTAGGCCAGACTCTCACGCAAATCTTTCAAATCCAACAACGGCAGCCGCCGGTCATCACAGTACTTAAACACCACAGCCAGCACACCGGCCTGCGTATCATTCAGGTCCAGCAACTTGCTAAACAGGACAGGCCCAAACTCCGATACCGTCGCGCGCAAGCGCACGCCCGGCTGCTTGGACAACGACAAAAACTCGACAGGCGAGCTGCCCGGCTTAAACGGTAACCCGATCGCCCGGTGACGTTCGTCTATTTTCGGGTGACCGGGCGACGGAGCGGCTATCCCGCTCAAATCCCCTTTGATGTCCACCAACAGCGAAGGGACGCCCGCCCGCGACAGTTGCTCGGCCATAATCTGCATGGACTTGGTCTTGCCGGTACCGGTAGCACCCGAGATCAAACCGTGCCGGTTGAGTGTCCGCAGCGGCACACGCACCAGATGGCCGGTCAAGGCCTGGTGCTCCAGCATGGCGCCCCCCAACACAATGGAAGGCAAATCGCCGAAATCGTATGCCCTGTCTATCAGTGCCGCGAAAGTATCTGCTCGTGATGCCATGCGCTATCTTTTGAGCCTCAAAGGTAGGAAACATATACGCAAAGCGATTTGTTTTGGGACGATTGAATATCGAACAAGGAACACCGATTTGAGATTTTAGATTAGAAAGAATCCCTGAGCTAGTCGAACCGTGGTCACTGTGGTCACTGAGCTCGTCGAAGTGAGCGCTGCACTGAGCCTGTCGAAGTGCGAAGTCGAAGTGCCCACTTCTCAAATCTCCATTCGTTAATCGGTGTTCGATATTCCCAAGTCCCAAACCTGTTCGTAACGAATATACATGTCACAAGGCAAAAAGCCCCAACCTCGCGCCGGTCACGGCGCAAACTCTTTTCTCCCATCAGCAACACATCTTTGGACAAAGCGTACAATCTGCGGAAACTTAACGGAAAAGGATTTACTTTTGCCCCCTATCCATCCATCTGACATCCCATAACGGAGATAAACAAAACACATGGCACAAAAGACTATCGCCAAAAAGGTCAAGTACCCCGGCAAGCGGATGACCATCAACGGCAATACACTCGTGGCGACCACCGAAGGACTGATCGCCGAAGCCGGCATCTTCTATCCGATCACCCCCTCTACCGAGATGGGCGAAAACTTTCAGCTTCTCTACGCCAAAGGACAGCTCAACGCCTTCGGCCAGCCCCTGACCGCCATCGAAGCGGAAGGCGAGCACGCCGCACAGGGCGGAGCCATCGCCATGTCTGTCACCGGCAAGCGCACCGTCAACTTCACCTCCGGCCAGGGCATCGTCTATGGCCTCGAACAATACTATCACGCACCCGGCAAGTTGAGCACCATGGTGCTCGAAGTTGGCGCACGCGCCCTGACCAAACACGCGCTCAACGTGCACGCCGGTCACGACGACGTGATGGCCGCACTTGACACCGGGTGGATCATCCTGTTCGCTAAAGACGCCCAGCAAGCCGCTGACCATGCCATCATCCTGCGCAAAGTCACCGAGCTGGCGCTCAATCCCGGCATCAATGCCATGGACGGCTTTCTCACCACCCACCTGGAGCGCACCTTCCGCATGCCCGAAGCCGCCCTCATCCGCGAATTTCTCGGCGCGCCGGATGACATCATCGAATGCCCCACCGAAGCCCAACGGGCCATCTTCGGCCCTACCCGCCGGCGCGTACCCAAAGGCATTGATCTGAAAAACCCCATCCTCCTCGGTCCCGTCCAAAACCAGGAGCACTACATGAATGGTGTCGCCGCCCGCCGCAACAATTTCAGCGAGCACATTACAGGCTTCCTGGAAGCCGCTTACGAGGAGTTTGGCAAACTGACAGGCCGCCATTACGGCCTCATCTCCGAATACCACACCGACGAAGCAGACACCGTCTTTGTCTCCATCGGTTCATCGGCTGAGAATATCGAGGCCATGTCCGACTACATCTACAAAACACGGGGCGAGCGTTTCGGTGTCATCCACGTCAACGTCCTGCGCCCCTTCCCCGAAAAAGCCATCATCAAGGCACTCAAAGGCAAAAAGCGCGTCATCGTCCTCGAACGCACCGACGAATCGCTGGCCGGTGACAATCCCCTCACTCGTGATATCAAAGTGGCTCTGTCCAAGGCCGAAGAAAACTTTGTCCACGACGCCTATCCGGGACTGGGGAAAATCAACCCGCAAACCGAAAAACCCGCCATCTTCACCGGCGTATATGGATTGGGATCCCGCGACTTCCGCCCCGAAGCCATTATCGGTGCCTACGAATTTGCCACCGGCAAGATCGCCCGGCAGGACGGCAAGACCGCAGCCGACGGCACCCGCTTCTTCTACCTGGGCATTGACCACCCCTACCGCGTCGAAGCAGAAGAAAAACCATCCGGTCTGCCCGATGGGGCCATCGCCATCCGCTTTCATTCCATCGGTGGCTGGGGCATGATCACCACCGGCAAAAATATGGGCAGTATCCTCGGCGAACTGGCCGGTTATGTCGCCAAGCGCGACAATCGCTATCTACCTTCCGGCGAATTGGAAGAAATCATCCACATCTCAGCCAATCCAAAGTACGGCTCTGAGAAAAAAGGTGCTCCTACCAACTACTTCCTTGTCGCCGCCCCCGAATACATCCGCGTCAACGCCGACCTGCGCCATGTAAACGTTGTGCTGTGCGCCGATCCTAAAGTCTTCTTGCATACCAATCCCCTACAGGGCCTGACCGAAGGAGGCTCCTTTGTCTGGGAATCCCATCTGGACGACCCCAAAGAAGCCTGGAAGTACATTCCCACCAAGCACCGCAAAGAGATCATTGACAAAAACATCAAGGTCTATATCCTCAACGGCTTCAAAATCGCCAAAAAGGCCACCGACCGCGAAGACCTCCAAACCCGGATGCAAGGCAACGCTTTCCTCGGGGCTTTCTTCGGTGTATCCACCTTCCTGGACGACTACAACATACCCAAGGACGAGTTTGAGCAAATCATCCGCAAGCAGTACGAGAAAAAGTTTGGCCGATTCGGCGAAGACGTCGTCAACTCCAATATGATGGTCATGAAAGCCGGCTTTGAGCAGGTCAAAAGAGTCCCTGTCGGCGACTTGGATGCACCCGACCTATCCGACTTTGTCGGCCCGCTCGTCAAGCCGTGCGGCATTGACCTGCCCGAAATACCCAAAAACAAGGAGCAAAAACCGCCGCTGTTCCGCATTTCTTCCTTTGACGCCGAGTTCCGGGCCGGTTACGGATACTACCAGCCCGCCTCCCCCCTGGCTTCGGTGGGATTCATGGCCGCTGCCACCGGCGACACCGCCAGCAAATACGTCGCCCGACGCGCCATACCCAAATTCATCGAAGAAAACTGCACCCAATGCATGGAGTGTATCTCTGTATGCCCGGATACCGCCATGCCCAATACGGCACAGGATATCAAAACCATTCTGACAACCGCATTCAAATATTATGTGGCGGACAGTTTCGCACGCAAGGCCCTGCTGGAAAAAGTGGACGAACTGGAGACCAGGCTCCGCGCCGACATGCTGGCTTACGCCAACGACAAAGAGCTGAAAAAGAATCCCGACGACCGCGTCAAATTTGCCGAAATCCTGCGCAAGCACCTGCAGGAGTACAAGACCGACGTCATTGACGACCTGGCCATCAACCAGGTGCTCGATATCGTCCGCACGCTGCCCATCGCCTACATGAGCGCGCGCGGCATTTTTGCCGGCCCCGAAAAGAAAAATCCGGGTGCCGGCGGCATCTTTGCCATCTTCATCAACGACAAGTGTAAAGGCTGCGGCGAATGCGTCGAAGCCTGCGGCGACCACCAAGCCCTCGTCATGATCGAAGAAGACGAAAACTGGCACGCCCGCGTCCTGTCTTCCCAGCAGTTCCTGAAACTGTTGCCCGACACACCCAAAAAATACCTCGGCATCTACAATCCTGACAATCCCTACGAAGCCAAGGCTGCCGCACTCAAAAACCACCTGATGCAAGTCTCCAAATACAATGCACTGGTGTCCGGTGACGGCGCCTGCGCCGGCTGCGGCGAGAAGACCATCCTGCATGCCGTTGCCTCCGTCAACGAAGCCGTCATGCGCCCCATATTCCACGCAAAAGCCGACAGACTCCGCGAAAAGGCCAAAAAACTCGAACGCATCGGCACGATGGTCCTGGACGAACTGCAAAAGTCCAATCCGGACGCCTACCGTGCCTTCCGTCGCACCGTCTTGCACATCCTACGCGGTTTTGGCGCCGAAAATACCGCCGCCACCGACAAGCGCATCGAAGCGGGTTTTGACGGCGACAATGCCGAACTCATCCGCACCATCGCCGAAGTCATGAAGCAAGACGCTTACAACCACAAAGACCTCCAGGCACTCGAAGGTTATTTGCCCAACGGCATGATGGCCATGGCCATGACCGCCAACACCGGCTGCAACACCGTCTATGGCTCCACACCGCCCAACAACCCGCACCCCTACCCCTGGATGAACTCACTCTTCCAGGACGGCACCACCATCGGCTGGATCATCGGCGAGTCCTTCATCAAAGACCACGCCTTCCGCTCCGTCATTCCGGAGCGCCTGGCCGACACCGTGCTGTCCAATTTCGAAAGTGGATTCACCGAAGAGGACTATTTTACCTACACCCACTTCTCTGACAAATTCATGACCGACCGCGAAGTGCTCGAACTGCCCAAGGTATGGGCCATCGGCGGTGACGGCGGCATGGGCGACATCGGTTTCCAAAACCTGTCCAAAGTCGTCTTGCAGAATCGCCCCAACGTCAAGATTCTCATGCTTGACACCCAGGTCTATTCCAATACCGGCGGCCAAAATTCCGACTCGTCCGTTATGCCCGGCGGCTTTGACATGAACCAAATCGGACCGGCCACCGAGGGTAAGATGACCGAGAAAAAATCCGTCGCCGAAGCCATGATGGCCGGGCACGGATCTCCCTTCGTCGCCCAGGTGTCCGCTGCCAGCATGGG
>JALVEF010000002.1 GCA_027031185.1 Saprospiraceae bacterium | reverse complement strand
TTTTCTCATGTAGCGGTGCTACACATCGAAAATTTTACCTTCGACATCCACGAAAATGCCTATTTTATCCCTAAAAACAGGAGCACCTAAACAGTTACAGTAGAGAAGGTGCCGATTGGAAATGGTTTAGCGAGTTGGTGCATATCACACCAACTCGCTCCGTACCAAATAACTAACTAACTAACTAAATTTGTGTGTATGAGTTTACCGGCCCTTCGGGCCGGTGTAGTTTTTCTGTATGTCGTCTTAGGCCACCGCCTTGGCCGTTTTGGCAGCTTTGCCGCGGCGTTTTTTGCTGGTATCCACATCGAGATACGCTTGTGCGCCGGGATTGCTGAGCATGTTTTGGAGCATTTCCTTGGCGCGGAACAGCTGGGCTTTGACGGTGCCGAGGGGAATGTTGAGCTCTTCGGCGATTTCGTTGTAGCTCAGCTCTTCGAAGTAGCGCATTTCGATCATAGTGCGGTATTTGGTGCTGAGCTGTTTGACGGCCCGCCGCATCAACTCGAGCTTTTGGTCACGGATGACGTCCTGCTCGGGGTCGTTTTTGGAGTCCTTGATGTTGCGTGCGAAGGAGGTCTCGGATTCGGGAGAGATGGCATCATCAATGGACAGGGTGACCAGGCGCTTTTTGCGGATATGGTCTATACAGTTGTTGATGGCTATCTTGAAGAGCCAGGTACTGAACGCAAACGTGGGCTCATAGCTTGACAGTTTGTTGAAGGCCTTGCCAAAGGCTTCCAGTGTCAAGTCCTCTGCATCATCCTTGTCTTTGACCATGCTGTACAGCTGATGATACACGGAGTAGCGATAGCGCTCCATCAAGGTGCGAAAAGCGGCCTGATCTCCGGCGGTGGCGGCTTGGACCAGCTCATAATCCTTCTGTGCCTTGGCCGAAAGGTTGTTTTTTGTTGTTGTTACTTCCATGGTTGCGTTTTGGTACTGAATAGACTCGGTGCCAGAAGCAGGTAGTAAAGCGGGTAGAAAAGCTCGGCAAGTACCACACGGTACCAGGCTTCCTGTGCTTCCCGGAACTTTTTCCGCTGCCGGGCACATATTACGCCGACCGCTAATATTCTAACGGTCAACCCACACCAAGCAACAACCGTGCCAAATCCGAGTATCAGTAGCAAAACGCCTAAAAAAAGGTGGGAGAAATGGGAGAAAGCAAATAAAAATAACCTAAATTGGGTGTATGTATCATATTTACTTCCAGTGCTTATGTGTCTGCGCTTTTGACGAAGCCAGGATTTGATGGTGGTTTTGGGTTCGGAATACACCAGGGCTTCGGGGATGTCCACAATAGCGGTATTGTCTTTGGTAGCCACCTGATGGATAAACAGGTCGTCGTCGCCTGAGGCGATATGGCGGTGGCCGGCGAAGCCACCGGCGCGGAAGAACAATTGCTTGCGGTACAACAGATTGCGGCCCACGCCCATGTAAGGCCGTCCCCGGCGCGCCGCCGATAAGTAAAGGAGTGCCGTGATGATGGTCTCATGGCGGATGAGGGCATTGAGCAGGCCCGGACGGTAGGAATACGGCGCGTAGCCCAATCCGATGGACTTGCCCCCGGATGCCGCCATCCACATGGCGGCAATCCATTTGGAGGAAACGGGCCTGCAGTCGGCGTCGGTCAGCAAGACCCAGTCATGGCGGGCCTGCCGGATCCCAAAGGCGAGCGCGGCTTTCTTGCCGGGCCGGTCAGTCTCCGGATCTTGCCAGTCCCAGTATTTGAGCCGGGGATACTTCTGCCGGAGTGTAGCCAGGACGGCGGCACTGTCATCGGTAGAGTGGTCGCTGACCACCAGGACCTCGTAGTCGGGATAGTCTTGCGATAAAATGCCGGGTAAATTGTGCCTCAGTCGCCGGGCTTCATTTTTGGCGCAGATCACTACGGATACCGGTGCCAACCGATCCCCCGCCAGGGGGAAATCTTTTTCCCTTTTTCTGAACGCGACGGGCGCAAAGCTGTACAGCCAATAATACAACTGGATGATGGTGACAACGATAAAGGCGATGTAGAGAAGTACTTGCAATGTCCGGTGGTTACAATGGTTTGGTCCTACCGGCGCCAATGTATTAAGTTTTTTTCAATCCTGTGGACGGTGGCCACCGATGCCCGGCGGCCCTGGGTCAATTGTACTATCTTTGCACGGCCATGATCTATCTCGAAGCCACGCATATCACCAAGACCTACGGGGAAAAGGTACTGTTTGAAGACCTGAATTTTATCATCACCAAGGGGCAAAAGGTGGGCTTGATCGCGCGCAACGGAGCGGGCAAGACGTCGCTGTTTCGCATTCTGTCCGGCGAGGAGCGGTCGGAAGGGCCCAATGCCAAGCTCACGATCAGCAAAGAAATCCGGACGGCTATTCTCAAGCAAGATCCGGTATTTGCCCCGGGGATGACGGTTTTGGATGCGGCCATGGCGGGCGATACACCGGAATTGGCGGCCGTCCGCGCATATCTCCGGGCCTTGCAGCATACGGAAGATACGGAGATACTGGAAGCGGCCACCGCACAAATGGATGCGCTCAAGGCCTGGGATGTGGAGAGTCGCGTGCATGAGGTGCTCTTCAAGCTGAACTTGACGAACCCGGATGCGCCGCTGGAGTCGCTGTCGGGCGGGCAGCGCAAGCGCGTGGCCCTGGCCAACATACTGGCACAGGATGCGGATTTTCTGATATTGGATGAGCCGACCAACCACCTGGACATCGAGATGATCGAATGGCTGGAAACGTATCTGTCCTCGCCCAATCTGACCTTGTTGCTCGTCACGCACGACCGCTATTTTCTGGACAATATCTGCAATCAAATACTGGAACTGGAAGACGGCAAACTCTACAAGCATCGCGGCGGGTATTCGGTCTATCTTCAAAACAAGCTTACCCGTGAGCAGGTGCAGGAGGCGCAGTTGTACCGCAACCGCAAGTTGCTGAAAAAGGAGCTGGAATGGGTGCGCCGCCAGCCGAAGGCACGCGGCACCAAGGCCAAGGCGCGGGTGGATAGCTTTAAGGAGCTGAAAGAAAAGACGGTGCTGAGGAAGGATCCCGTCGATCTGAAAATATCTGTCAAAACGGAACGGCTCGGTTCCAAAATATTGGAAGCGCATTACATCACCAAGCGCTTTGGTGACAAGGTAATCGTCGAGGACTTCTTTTACAAATTCAAAAAGGGAGAAAAGGTCGGCATCGTCGGACCCAACGGCGTGGGCAAAACCACTTTTATCAAATTGCTTACCCAACAGCTCAGGCCGGATGCCGGCAAAGTCGTTGTCGGACTCAACACCAAGTTTGGATTTTATGACCAGGATGGTTTGCGTTTGGATACAGACAAGCGCGTGGTGGATGTGGTTCGAGACATTGCCGACTATATCCCGATGCAGAATGGCAGGGACTTGTCGGCAGAGCAATTGTTGGAGCGCTTTATGTTTTCGCGCAAGCAGCAGCAAGTATATGTCTCGCAGCTCAGCGGCGGCGAGCGCCGCCGCTTGTATCTATTGACGGTCTTGATGCAAAATCCCAACTTTCTCATTCTGGACGAGCCGACCAATGACCTGGATCTCATCACGCTGAACGTTTTGGAGGAATTTCTGCTCCACTTTCCGGGTTGTGTACTGGTAGTGACCCATGACCGGTACTTTATGGACAAGATCGTGGACCATCTGTTTGTCTTCGAAGGCGACGGGCGCATCCGTGACTTCAACGGCACCTATGCCGAATATCGCAGCCTTCGCGACCGGGAGGCCAAGCCAAACCAAGCGGGGACGACAAAGCGGCCGGTAAAGGAAAGCGGGCTGTCTTATGAACAGCAGAAGCGACTCAAGAACCTGGAGCGGGAAATCGAGCGGCTCTATGCGCAGCGCCGGGAGTTGGAGGAGCAGATGTATGCGCCGGGCTTGTCACCGGACGAACTGGCGGCATTGGCTGCCGAGCTGGAGTCATTGGCGGCAAAGATAGGGGAGAAAGAGTCGGAGTGGATTGCTCTGCAGGAGGCCTGATTTTCCGCCTACCATTTGGGCGTGGAATGATAGACGGTGATGAAGAGCATGGCCATCTTCATGGGCATGGAGATTTGATCGGACAGGTCATCCAGGACATCCCAGTCGCGCGGGTCCGGCTCTTCGGTCATCAAGACTTCAAATTTTCCCCAGCGCTTTTCCTGCAATTTCCATTCGTAGGGCAGGTTGCGCCAGTGGCTGACCATGGTCAGGCTGATGTTGTTGTCGGTGATGCGCCAGCGTGTGGGGTCGTTTTTCCAGACGGTGCGGATGGTGATGGTCTGGCCTTTGCAGCGCAATTCCCATTGGTTGGGGTCGTCTTTCCACTTCATTTTGATGTATCCGATGTCATCGCCAATGGAAAAGACCCATTCGGTCCAGTCGTTTTCGAGGGGCCAGCGCTGTTTGAGCTCACCGGTGGTGTCTTCGTCATCGGTATAGATGGTCCATTCCGCGAAGGAGTCGCCCCAGACGGTGCTCAGGCCGGTGAGCCGGAGTTGGGCGGTGGCTGTGCACAGGGGCCATAGCACCAGCGAGATTGCGAGCAGTCGTTTCATCGTCTCCCAAACGATTGTGCGGCGCGGATATTACGCGGCGATCAAAATGGTAAGTCGTCTTCCGGGGCAGCCGGTTGGTCCACCGCATCAGCTTCGGTAGGTGGCGGCACCGTTGGCATGGCGGGCTGCTCATTTTGGGCGATCTCGATGCGCCAAGCCTGGAGATTGGTGAAGTACTTGCCATTCCATTCGCGGCCGCGCAAGTCGAAGAAGACCTTTATTTCCTGGCCTTCTTCGAAGGGATCCAGTATCTCGCAGCGGTCTTGTATCAGTTGGAACTTGACAAACTGGGGGTATTGACCTTGGGCGATTTCGACGACGAATTCGCGGGCGCGAAAGGTCTCGGTTTTATTTTCGGTGTCGTATTTCTTGTGTAGTTTGCCGGTTACTTCAAAAGACATAGCTTTCAGATTGTGTGGTGAGCAAAGTGCACGCAAAGCTAATGAATTGTGGGGACACTTGCCGGAGAAGGCCGGTCTTATTTTCGCCGGCCCTGCGGATTATAACGGTCTAACGGTATAGCGGATTAACGGTATAGCGGATTAGCGGTATAGCGGATTAACGGTCCCGCACTTACTTGCTTTGTCTGGTTTTGGCTTTGCCCCTTTCCCCATACGCTTTTTGCATGATGAGCGCCATATCGCTCCGCTTCAGTGGACAAGTAAGTGCGGGATGGCATAACGGTCTCGCACTTGCGGTTTGTTGGTCCAAGGGCCAAGGTTAACGGGCCAAGGATCGAGATGCCGTTTCGAGAGGTTCAGCGACCAAAGGTCAATGGTGGCATATCAGGGTAAGTGCGGGACGTTGAACGGCTGGCGTGGGATGAGGACTGTGGACCTTTTTCGCACCTGCCATATGCATATTGTTGGAAAAGGTGATATATTTGGCGTATAGTTTTTTTGGAGTAACTGTTTAGGTACCCGCTGTTTTTGCGCTAAAATGGCCTTTTCGCGCCTGTCTTTGGTTTGTAACTGTTTGAGTACCCAAACAGTTACAATGTAAACAGTTACCATTTATTTTTCCTCCCGGTGTGCCCGCCGTGCCAGAGATAGTGGAGCCGGTACAAGTTGTACAGGATAAGATAGTCCAACCCATTGGACCGGCGGGCGCCGGTCCAATGTTTGAGACGACCGTCCTTCGTCCAGTTGGGCTCTTCCCATCGTGTGGTCTCCCATCCGGGGATGTTGTCACAGTCAAAACCATGTGGCAGGCGCTTGCCTTGTTGTGTAGCGTGTGCCATCGGGCGGTATTCGTCAGGAAGGTGGCAAGGGCCGCCGTAAGGGGCACTGCACAACAAACTATCGAAAAAGGCCTGGCCCCCCAGGCGGTTCGAAAGGGGCGTGCCTTCAGGAAACAAGACGTCGTTGGCCAGGATGAGCACCTCCTTATGCAGGCGTCTGCTCACCCGCACCATGCGGGCCGCTTCCGATGGCTCAATCTTGCTCAGGTCTTGATAGGCGGCTCGCTGCTTGAGATAGAATTCGCGATTGAAGCCGCCCGGTGCGCGCCCCATCATGGAAAAGATGAACCGGCCGGCACCGTAGTTTTTGACGGGTTGTCCCTGGATGTAAGCGTTCATCCTTTTCAGGCCGAAGAGCGTGGGCAGCAGGTTGCCGCCTTCGCATTCCGATAGTTTGGCCCAACGATTGCATACCGCCCG
>JALVEF010000001.1 GCA_027031185.1 Saprospiraceae bacterium | reverse complement strand
CGGTGTTCCTTGTTCAATATTCAATCGTCCCAAAACAAATCGCTTTGAGTATAATATCCTTTTACAATAGGTGGTGGATTGCCTTTATGATTTAGAGAGTTGGCAGAGAGATAATGATAATTTCATCGGGCTCATGTGCTTTCCGGATGCTACAAGATGACAGGAATGGCTTGACAATATAGGAGAATTGTGTTATGTTTGCGGCATCAGCGCTTCTTGCCGGATCGGATGGGGTGGATTTCTATACTTGGAGAAAATTATGGCTGGAATCCTGACAAAATATGAGAAATGTGCTATGTTTGTCGCGCGAGCCGTGATGATGGCTCGTCTCCTTGTGCCGTGCACAGGTGATATATGTATAGCCGGGGGGGAAGGGGTTGTTCATTAATTAAAAACAAAATAAGATGGCAAAGAGAAAAACATATCACGTTTCTAAAACAGATGATGGGTGGGAAGGAAGAATAGAAAAAGGAAAACGAGCATCTGTAAAAGGAAAAACAAAAAAGGAAGTTGTAAAAAAGACTATTGAACTCGCAAAAAAGCAAGGCAATAGTTCAGTAGTAATTCATAGACGAGACGGTAAAATCCAGGAAGAAAGAACTTTTCCAAAGGTAACCGACCCGTATCCACCAAAAGGTTAATTTATGGCTTTATATGAAATCGGAAAAAAATTAAGATACATTAAGGAGAAGCCATTTCGGCTTGAAAAGGAAATTCAGGAGTTGACTGAAAATAACCTGAAGACAATATTCGGACTTGAATTTGTAAAGTCTGAATTCGCCTTAAATAATTTCCGAATTGACACCCTTGCTTTTGACAGAGAAGCAAATGCTTTTGTGATAATCGAGTATAAACGGGACAAAAATTTCAGCGTAATAGACCAAGGATTTGCTTATCTATCCTTAATGCTGAATAATAAAGCAGATTTCATTTTAGAATTTAATGAAAATCTTGACAAAACATTAAAAAGAACTGATATTGATTGGTCGCAATCAAGAGTTTTGTTTATTTCACCATCTTTTACCAATTATCAAAGGGAAGCCATAAATTTCAAAGACCTACCAATTGAATTATGGGAAGTTAAACGTTATGAGAATGGAACAGTATCATTTGATCAAATACAAAAGACAAGAGCACAGGAAAGTATAAAAACTATTTCAAAGTCAAATAAAAACGTTGATGCAGTAGCAAGAGAAATTAAAGTTTATACTGAAGAAGAACATTTGGCAAATGTGTCAGAAGAAATAAAAGAACTTTATGAAAAATTAAAATCAGCCATTTTAAATTTGGACAATCTTGAAGTTAAGCCTAAGAAGGTTTACATAGCTTTTGTTTCCGGAAGAAATGTCGTTGATATACTCCCGCAAAGAAGAGCCCTGAAAATTTGGTTAAATATGAATAAAGGAGAACTTGACGACCCAAAAGGAATTGCAAAAGATGTTTCAACAACTGGTCATTGGGGGAATGGAGACTATGAAATCAAAATCCAAAATGATGACGATTTAGAATATATTTTAAGCTTGATAAAGCAGTCATTGAAAAAGAATAAAAAATAACGAAGTGCCAACAAGATACATAGGGCATAGCTTCCTACATCAGCTACGACACCGTACCTTCACCGCAACCTTAGCCCCTCACTAACAGTTTCTCTGGTTGAAATTTAAAAGCAGCACAGCTCCCTGCGGAGGGGAGAATATCTGAATCTCCGCCGCGCGGCCATTAGCGATCTCTGCCGCCTTCACATGGCCGGCAAATTTCGACAGCTTCCCCCCGTGACCGTAAAATCAAAGGCCACGATTTTGGCGAATGCAAATAGCTGATCATGCTGTAATAAAGACAAAAACCACAAACAACCATACTACGCCCCCGAAAATTCGGAGTGTTAAAAAGTAAGACGCCCCCCGTTTAGATCGTTTGCCACTCGACTCCAACACATTTCTCTCAACCCAAATCTTTCAAAATGAAATATGCAATCACAATTGCTCTCTTCTTGGCATCCATCCTTTTTCAGCCCGCTTTCGGGCAAATAAGCCTGAAATTCTCAGCCGGACTCAACCGGTCGAATTGTAAATTTGGCCCCTTCGCTGTAATAACCCAAAAAGCAAGAACCGGCTATTTCTTTGGCCTGACACCTGCATATCAGATCAACCATACCGTGCACGTGCAGATGGGCTTTCAATATAGCCAGAAAGGCTACCGCATAGAGGCCCAAAAGACGTATCCACCGTTCGAATATCGGTATACCTACCTGGATATCCTCCCCGAAATAGACTTCTCTTTGCTTAAATCCGTGTCGCTCGGCATTGGCGTGAACTATGGAATAAAACTTAATGAACAAGTTAAGAACGACAATGGCGAATGGCTGCATCCGTATCTAATTGAAACCATACGTTCGACGGACTTCGGATTGACTGGCAAACTGGAAGTAAACCATAAAAGTATATTCGGATTCATTAGATATAATATAGGGGTCATAAACATCTCAAATAATATTGAAATCAGAGATATTTCCGGGAAAAAAATCGGATTGTTAAAACAACTTAACCGCAACCTACAAATCGGAGTGGGATATAAACTGGACTTTAAGAAAAAGAAATGATGTAACTGTTTAGGTGCTCCTGTTTTTAGCGCAAAAACAGCGGGTACCTAAACAGTTACAAAACCTATAAGGTTTGCCTAAACCTTACCGGTTTTTTTAAGGTTAAGGCGCCCTCTCCGTTTTGCCAAACCACCATTGGAGCGCATCGCCCGTCAGGCAACCGGCCTTGCCACCCGGCACCATGGTTTGGCCTCTCCCCCCACAATATCCCAAATAAACCCTATCTTGTGTCCCCGGGCAAACGAAACGACCATAACCTCGCCGCATGAATATGCGGCAAACTCATACCAAATGACTAAGCAAAGAAAAATACTCATCCGCAATGCCTTGCTCTTTACCGGTTCGCCACACGAAAAGGCACACATAAGCCATCTGCTCATTGGCACGGATGGCATTATCGAGAAAATATCCCGGCGCGAAATTCCGGTTGGGGACGATGTCCGCGTGATGGACGCCGCCGGACACTGGGTCACCCCCGGCTTTATTGATACCCATACACACTACGATGCGGAAGTCATCGTCGCCCCCGGCCTGGAAGAGTCCGCCCGGCATGGAGTGACGACGGTGGTCCTGGGCAATTGCTCCGTGTCGGCCATCTACAATTCGCCGGAAGATACCGCAGACAGCTTTACACGGGTGGAAGCTATCCCCAACGACATCATGCTGCCGTTGCTGAAAGCCCATAAAACCTGGCATACCCCACGGGAGTGGAAGGCCTATATCCAATCGCGGCCCCTGGGCATCAATGTGGCTTCCTTTATCGGCCATTCGGATATCCGGATGCGGGCGATGGGCATCGCCCGCTCGCTTCAAGAAGGGGTGAAGCCTACACCGGCAGAGAAAAAACAGATGGCCACCCTTTTGGAAGATGCGCTGGACGAAGGCTTCCTGGGCCTGTCCACCATGGACAATCCCTGGGACAAGATGGACGGGGAGCGCTATTGGTCGCACAAGACACCGTCCTATTACGCCTCCTGGAAAGAACGCCGGGGCCTGATCCGCATCTTGCGACGGCGCCGGGCCATCCTGCAGGGCGCTCCCAATCTGGTCACCCGTATCAATGCCGCCCAATACATGCGCGTATCCACCGGCATCTTGCGCCCGCCACTGAAGACTACCATGATCGCCATGATGGACCTGATCGGTGACCGCTATATCTTCCCCATCGTGCGCACCGCCGCGCGCGCCGTCAATACACTGTTCAATGCCGATTTCCGGATGCAGTCACCGCCCGGGCCGTTTACGGTGTACTATGACGGCGTGGACTCCGTCATGTTTGAAGAATTTCCCAGCGGCGAAGCGCTGCGCCACCTGTCGCGCGAACTGGACAAACGCAATCGCCTCATCAATACCCCGGCCTACCGGGCACGATTCAAAAAAGAAATCAAGCGCAAGTTCGCTCCCAAGGTCTGGCACAAGGACTTCAGCCGATGCTATGTGATCGCTGCGCCCGACAAGAGCCTGGTGGGTAAGAGCTTTGCCGAAATCGCCGACGAGCAAAACGCCCACCCCGTGGACAGCTTCCTGGACCTGGTCGTCACCTACAACGACCAATTGCGCTGGACCACGACGATCGCCAATGACCGGAAAGACAAGTACCGGATCTTGTACAACTATCCTTACAACATCATCAGCTTTTCGGATGCAGGTGCCCACCTGCGCAATATGGCGTTTTATGACTTCCCCCTCCAAATGATCAAGCACGTATGGGACAGTCACGCCGCCGGGCGGCCCATTATGCCGTTGGAGCAGTGCATCTGGCGGCTCACCGGCGAACTGGCAGACTGGTTTGGCATAGATCGCGGCCATCTCCGCGAAGGAAAGGCCGCCGACCTGGTAATCCTGAATCCCGCGCACTTCGATCGCATCACCGAAGAGGTCCACTTTGCACCTATTCCCGCTTTCGGCGACTACCGGCGGCTGGTCAACCGGCATCCGGGCGTCGTGTCCACCGTGATGGTGAGTGGCCGTATCATATTTCAAGATGACCGCTTTGCCGACGGCTATGGCTCCACGTGGGGCCCCGGCCGTTTCCTGCCGCGGCAAGGTGACAAATACACATCGTCTCTATCCCCGAAGGGGATAAACAAGAATAGCTGGAAATGATCCCGAAGGGGTCAAATGTTTTCAGCCGGTGGCGAGCCGCCGGCTTCGGGAAAAAAGACAACTCCGAAAGAGTTGAACCCTTTCAGACTTCTATTTCCTTATGAATCATACTTGCCATCTGTCGGGATGTATAAAGAGTGTGGGGGGATATGCCGGCTGATCAGCCGACAAACAGGAAAAATGAAAGACTTTATCCTTGCCCCGGAGCAGGTGAAAAGGACATTCTCATTGCCGTCGGCTTCAGCCGACGGGGAGAGAGCAAAAAAAATTTGGGGCTTTAGCCCCGTTTCCCGGGCCCATTTTCGGGACTGAAGCCCCTTTTTATTTTGATGTCGATCTATCCCCGAAGGGGATAAACATAGGTTGCCGGTGGCGAGCCGCCGGCTTCGGGAAAAAAATCCGAAAGAGTTGAACCCTTTCAGACTTCTATTCGATATTGTACCTGTTTAGGTCCCCCGGTTATTAGCACAAAAACAGCGGGCTCCTAAACAGGTACAAATAAAGAAGATTATTACATCTCTTTATCCTATTTTTGCCCCCGTGAGAAGGAGTGAGTTTGCGCATCCCGCACTTACTTGCACGATCCGTCCGGCCCCTGGCTTAATCCCCGAAAGCAAGTAAGTGCGGTTCGCGCGAGGTGCGGAGAACCGAAAACATACAGCTTTATGCTCAAAATCATCAAGTACAGTTTTGCAGACTTGTCGCGGAGCAAGTGGACCTATGTCTATTTCTTCTTTTACCTGGCCCTGGGATTCGTGCTGTTGTTTCTCAACACCAATATCACCAAGGCCATCACCACCCTGCTCAACGTTGTCATCGTGCTGACCCCGCTCATCGGCACCATATTCGGCATCATGTACTACTACAGTTCGCGGGAGTTTACCACGTTGTTGTTGTCACAACCGGTCCGGCGGCGCGCCATATTCCTGGGCCAATACATCGGCGTCGCCGGCTCACTGGCCCTGAGCATGGCCATCGGACTGGGTATCCCCTTCCTCAGCTACGGCTTGATGCGCTCCGGCGAAATAAAGCACTTTATCATCCTCCTCATCGTGGGAATATTCCTGAGCTTCATATTCGTTGCCATCGCCTTCAACATCGGCCTGTCCCAGGACAACAAAATCAAAGGATTCAGCTACGCCATTTTCATCTGGCTGCTGCTCGCCGTCATCTACGACGGCATCTTTTTGCTCCTGCTCAGCTACTTCAACGACTATCCCATTGACAAAGCGGCGCTCATCGGCATCACACTCAACCCGATTGACCTGTCCCGCATGCTCATCCTGCTCAAACTCGACATCTCCGCCCTGATGGGCTATACCGGTGCCGTCTTCAAATCCTTTTTCGGGGCTTCCAAAGGCATGATCCTTTCCATGCTCATCCTGACCGCCTGGGTACTGCTACCCGCCTGGCGCATCACCCGTAAATCGGCCCGGAAAGATTTTTAGGCGACGTCCGGCTTATCGCTTCCTCAATTCTCCGCTTCCTCAATTCCTCGCTTCCTCAATTCCTCGCCTCCTCAATACAT